>CAMBPP010000169.1 GCA_945869715.1 Bifidobacterium breve | reverse complement strand
AATGTCACGGAGAAATGTACGACGTCCTTCGTCGCTGCCACCATATTCATCGGTGCGCTTGTTTGTCTTTGGCGACAAGAAGAATTGAATGATGTCGTCGTGGTTCGCATGAAGTTCAATGGCATCGCAACCCGCATCGGCGGCAATGGCTGCCGACTCACCGTATTCCTGAATGAGCCATTTAATTTCATCAATATCCATTGCGTGTGGAATGCGAAAGTCGGCATAACCACTGGGCTCTTGCGAAGGAGAGATGGGCTTTCCACCTTGCAGCACCATTTGCACCGTTCCAAAACCACCAGCATCATGAATGGCGTCTTGCATTGCCTTCATGCGCTCAGGGAACAGAGGGTGACGAAAAAGGCCAGGCCCGTGTGCGCCCACACCCGATGGTTCGAAACCAGGAATGAGCGGGTTGGCCACAAATACGGGGCCGCCGCCTACCCATTCGTTTCCACCAGTAATACGTGCGGTGTAGTACTGCACAAACTTCTGAAAATTTTCAATGGGCCCAAGAAAAGCACTTGAGCCCGCAGAGTGCGGTGGCACCATGAGGCGGTGCGTGAGTTTCATCGTGCCCACAGTGATGGGTTGGAAAAGTACCTCGAACTGCGACATGACTACCCCTTTATGAAAACGCGATGAGTTTTTTCGGCGCGGTATGTCACGATTTGCGGGACATACCGCGCCGAGAACACTTCTTTTTTAGTAGGGCATGGTGCCGCCATCAACCGGGAACGATGTTCCGGTGATGCCAGCAGCAACGTCGCGTGCCAAGAGCACAGCAACTGCAGCAACTTCCTCTACTTTGTTCGGGCGCTTAATGGCTGACTCTGCACAGAACATCGCAATGAGTTCGTCGTAACCAGCAACACCCATAGCAATGGCACTTGATGGGCCGGTATCGCGAACGATGTCGGTTTCAATGATGCCAGGCAAAATTGCGTTGACAGTAATGTTGAGCGTGCCCACTTCGCGAGCAGCAGACTTCATGAGACCTAGTACGGCGTGCTTCGTTGCTGCGTAACCCGGAATGCCGGGCTTGCCCAACTTGCCTTCAACAGAAGAGGTCACGATAATGCGGCCAGCTTCACGAGGAATCATGTGCTGCAATGCTTTACGCATTCCCCAGAACACGCTGTGCAAGTTCCAAGTGACTTCGAGCATCCACTCTTCGTCGGTCATCATTGCGACCGGGGCAGTGTTTTCAACGCCACCTGAGTTGAGCACCATGATGTCGAGTTTGCCGAATTTTTCAATAGCAAAATCGACAATGCCTTCGCAGTCTTTTTGGTTGCGTGCATCACCCGCGAAGAACGCAAGATTCGGACCGCCACCCATTTCTTTCATCGCTGTTGCGCCTTTTTCTGCAGAGCGTCCGTTAATAACTACTTGTGCGCCTTCGCGCAAGTATGCCTCGGCAATTGCGCGGCCAATGCTGCGCGTACTCCCAGTAATAGCTGCAACTTTTCCGTCAAGCTTTCCCATGATGTCTGGTCCCCTTCGTTCGATTCGTTCGTGTGGTGTAGTTCGTGGTCTTAGTACGCTGCGGTTCCGCCGTCGACGGAAATCATCGACCCGGTAATACCTGCGCCAGCTTCAGAAGCAAGAAGTGATGCAACTGCAGCCACTTCATCGCATGTGTTCAAACGCTTGATTGCTGCTTCAGAAGCAAACCAATCGAGCAGACCTTGATAGGTAAGACCCATTGAAGCCGCAGCAGCAGGACCTTCGTCGCGCATGATGTCGGTTTCAATTGCACCTGGGCAGATGCAGTTGATGGTCACACCAGTGGTACCAATTTCTTGTGCACACGACTTGGTGAAACCATTGATGGCGTGTTTGGCGGTGACGTAAATAGATACGCCAGGCTTGCCGTGCTTACCTTCAAGTGACGAAACATTGATAATGCGACCCCAACCGCGTGGAACCATGTCGCGCAACACCATTTGGGTGCACCAAAACGTAGACCAGAAGTTCCACTTGAGAGAATCTTCCATTGCCCAATCTTCAAGGTCTATGACAGGCGCGTGTCCGGTTGCTCCACCGGCGTTATTCACCATGATGTCTATTTTGCCGTATTTTGCGATAGCCGCATCGATAATGGCTTGGCACCCTTCGCGGCTCTTGACGTCGCCTTGGACGAAATGAACGCGGTCGCCGCCGTTCATTTCTTTGAGTGCCTGAGCACCTTTTTCGGCACTGCGGCCGTTAATAACCACGCTTGCCCCGTCGGCAAGGAACCCTTCGGCAATGGCTCTGCCAATACCGCGGGTACCCCCTGTGATGACGGCAACTCTTCCCTGAAGTTCCATAGTAATCCACCCGTTCCTCTCGCCACTGTGGCGACTGTCTGCGTAGAGTAGTCGGGAAATAGTCCGGGGTAAAACGCCGGGCTCACAGATCTCCAAAATTTTAAAAATGTAGACCATTACCAACGAGAAAAAGGACGGGAAAGCGTGTCGAAAGCAGGCTTGGCGGGGTTAGAAATCGCAGTACAGGAAGTAAAGGCAGTCATCACCACCCTCACCGAGGAAGAGTGGTCACGCCCTAGCGGTTGCAAGGGTTGGTCGGTGCGCGACCTTGTGGCCCATATGAGCTCGAACTACAAAGAAACAGTTGACCCCTCACCACCGCCAGCAGAGCCCATCAACTTGCCTGCCGAGCGGATGATGGACATGTTGGTCGATATGCGTGACGGCTGGACCAACCAACAGATTCTCGATGAATACCTGGCCTTTGCCGACCAGGCAGTTGCGGTGTTGGCCTCCCTGCAAGAAGAGCCACTTGCCTCAACGGTCATTCCACTTGCCGATCTTGGTTCGTACCCCATGAACCAACTAGCCGATGCCTACGCCTTCGACCACTACTGCCACTTACGCATCGACCTTCTTGCACCCGATGGCCCCATTGAACGCAAGATGCCCAATGCCGACGCCACACGCCTTGCTCCGGCAATTGGCTGGATGATGACTGGAATGCCACAGATGCAAGCCGCCCTCGGTCGCACACTGAGTGCACCCATCACACTTACCCTCAC
>CAMBPP010000168.1 GCA_945869715.1 Bifidobacterium breve | reverse complement strand
AACCGCAACTTTGAACGACCACGTTTTCCAGGTCGCCAGCCTTCACCGCTTGGTCCCACACTTCTGCAACCAGAATTTGACGCCATCACTCAAGTCATTGGCTTCAATGGAAGCATTTTAGCGAGTCTTGGCCCATCTGAATTAGTAGTACATGCAGATGAACTTGAGCTCGCGCAAAGCGCAACCGACGGTTTGAGCTTGTTGTACAACACCAATGTTCAGGGCAGTTCATATCGTGTACTCACGGTGTCGCTACCCAGTGGTGGGGCATTACAACTTGGCCGCGACATTACCGATATTGAAGATGCGCGTGCCGGAATGCGCACTTGGCTCATCGTGTTTGGCTTTGGTGGCATTGTCATGGCGGCCGCGGCCGGATGGTTCATTGCGCGCCGCACAAGCAAACCTATTGAACAACTGTCGGCCTCTGCAGTAGAAATTGCTGCTACACAAGACACATCACAACTCATTGACATTAAGGCAAGTGGTGAAGTTGCCGACTTAGTTTCTAGTTTTAATACCATGTTGCAAGCGCTTGGCAAATCAGTTGCTCAACAAAAGCAACTGGTTCAAGACGCAAGTCATGAACTGCGCACTCCTCTGACAAGCCTGCGCGCAAACTCAGAACTACTTGAGCGCACCGACCTGCCACAGCACACTCGTGAAGCAATTATCCACGACATCCGTGCAGAGATAGATGAACTCACAGCACTATCGAGCGAACTGTCTGCACTTGCCTCAGACCAACGCTCTTCAGAAGACCCCGTTGAAATCGATATAGCTGAAGTGGTTCAAGAAGTTGCAGAACGCGCACAACGACGATCGGGTCGAATAGTTGAGCTGCACTCCACAACGCCAGCACAAGTGCTGGTGCGCCCAGCACAGTTCGATAGAGCACTTTCGAATCTCATCGACAATGCCATTAAGTTCAGCCCAGCGGGAAGCAAAATTGATGTCTTCATTAAAGGAACCCGCATTGAAGTGCACGACTCGGGGCCTGGCATTGCCCCCGAAGATCGCCAATTTGTTTTCGATCGTTTTTATCGCGCAACAGCAACACGAGCAATGCCAGGTTCTGGTTTAGGTCTCGCTATTGTGAAGCAATTTGCCGATATTCATCAAGCAACTACTTTTGTTGGTGCCTCTGGTACTGGAGGCGCCATGGTGGGGCTAGATCTAGCCCCGAGCACCACCTGAGGCAACGGTGCTCACACCGTCGGTACGAAATGATGGGTCGTACTTACGTAGCTCTACACGCGCAATAATCATTTTGTGTACTTCGTCTGGTCCGTCGGCCAAGCGCAGTGAGCGAATGTGTGCATACATCCGTGCCAGTGGGAAGTCTTGGCTGATACCGCCAGCACCGTGCACTTGAATGGCACGGTCAATAATTTTGAGCGCCATTACTGGTGCTGCAACTTTGATTGCTGCAATTTCTGTACGTGCACCCTTGTTGCCCACGGTGTCCATGAGCCAAGCGGTTTTCATTGTCAAGAGACGAATCATCTCGAGATCAATGCGAGCTTCAGCAATCCAGTCTTGAATGTTTGAACGCTCTGCTACTCGCTTGCCAAATGTGGTGCGGTTCAAGGAACGCTGACACAACATTTCAAGTGCCCGCTCTGCAGCACCAATGGTACGCATGCAGTGGTGAATACGACCAGGTCCGAGGCGTGCTTGGCTAATCATGAAGCCATCGCCTTCGTTGGCAATGAGGTTGCTCACAGGAACACGCACGTTGTCGAAAATTGTTTCGGCGTGACCTTCTTGGTCGATGTAACCAAACACGGTGAGGTTGCGCTTCAAGGTAACGCCCGGCGTATCAATAGGAACCAAAATTTGGCTTTGCTGTTGGTGCGGCGCAGCCTTTGGATCGGTCTTGCCCATCACAATGAGAATTTTTGTATTGGGGTGAAACGCATTTGAGGTCCACCACTTGCGACCATTCAGCACATAGTGGTCACCATCACGCTCAATGCTCAGTGAAATATTGGTGGCGTCACTTGAAGCAACGGCAGGCTCGGTCATGGCAAATGCAGAACGAATTTCACCTTCAAGTAATGGCCGTAACCACATGTCTTGCTGTTCTGGCGTGCCGAACATTGTGAGCACTTCCATGTTGCCCGTGTCGGGGGCATTGCAGTTACACGACTCAGAAGCCATGCTGGAGCGACCAAGAATTTCTGCGAGCGGTGCGTATTCCGCATTGGTTAAACCAGGACCCCACTCTTTATGTGGTTGGAAGAGGTTCCATAGTCCGCGCTTGCGGGCTTCCTTCTTCAGTTCCTCCATGATTGGCGGCTGTGCATGTGGGTTGCCTGCTTCACGCAACTGCTCTTCGTACAGTTCTTCATTGGGGTAGATCATCTCGTCCATGAAGGCGAGCAATTTTTCACGATATTCCAGGCAACGAGGTGTAAGTGCAAAATCCATGTCTCTACCGTACTGCTTAGCGATAGATGACTACGAAGGGAGAACTAGCCCCACAGGCTCTTTGGGTATTTTCCTTTTTCAACCAGAGTCGCAATTGACCCCTGAACAATCTGCTTGTCCTCTTTATATGTCACGCCAAACCATGTGGAGCTACTGCGCAGAACTTTACACGTGACGTGTTTCTCAGCAATGAGTTGGCCGACAGTCAGCGGAATGAAACACTCACTTTTCAATTCAGTTCCCGACGTTCGCAAAAACTCTTGAAAAACACGGTCGAGGTGGTCGAACAAACGCGGGGTGAACCCCCACATGTTCATTGACACAGGTTCGTCGCCGGTGAGGCTCACGGTGTTGCCATCATCTCGCGTATAGACAGCACCATTTCCTTGGCGACTGAGGTTCGTCATTTCGTCAATGTGGGTGAGTAATGCATTTTCATCGGTTGTGCATACCCCCCGCGCCACCGACCCGTGGTCGGACAAAGTATTGCGCAAGGTGAAGCCCACCATTGAAAAAGTATTCGCAGCCGAGTCGACATCAGATAATTCCTTGTTCAATACGGCGTATGACTCTTGGCCATAAAAGTCATCGGCATTAATGACTGCAAAGTTTTCCTTCACCACATCTGCCGCACACAA
>CAMBPP010000167.1 GCA_945869715.1 Bifidobacterium breve | reverse complement strand
GAACCAGTATGACGAACGGGTGTTCGCCGCCTGTTCGGTCAAGATAGCGAACGCCTGTTCGTATGTCAAGGGTTATTACGAACAAATGTTTGACTTTGGGGGCGAACACCCGTACGCTAAGGACATGACCGAAGCTCTGACAGCCCGCCAACGCGCCATTTTGGAATTCATCGACACCAATATGAGAGACCGCGGGTACCCACCTTCCGTGCGGGAAATCGCAGAAGCAGTGGGCCTCAGCAGCCCCGCCACCGTGCATACGCATCTCGGCACGCTCCAAAAGCTGGGATATCTCATTCGTGACCCGTCGAAACCTCGTGCCCTTGAAGTGCGCTTCGACTCAGGAATTGGTGTTGCCATGGAACGCGGTCAAGCGCGCCACGTTCCCCTTGTGGGCGATGTTGCTGCTGGAACCAATGTTTTGGCAACGCAAAATATTGAAGAACTCATTCCCCTTCCCGTCGACTTCACTGGCGAAGGCGAACTCTTCATGTTGCGCGTCCGCGGCGACAGCATGATCGACGCCGGCATTCTCGATGGCGACTTTGTTGTTGCTCGTCAGGAATCAGAACCACGCAATGGCGACATTGTTGTGGCCGGCATTCCCGGAGACGAAGCAACCATTAAGACCTACAAGCGCAGTGGTTCTACCATCACTCTTCTTCCGTCAAACCCCACCATGGAACCCATGGTCTTTTCCGCAGCCGATGTAGTGGTATTCGGAAAAATTGTCACCGTGATGCGCAAGTTATAAAAACCACTTGCAGTTAACGAACACCCAAACGTTGCGCTAATAGTTCTATTTTGTCGTCGGGTTGCACTACTGCAACTCGCACATTGTTTGCACCACCGGCTCCGTAGAAATCACCAGGGCTTACTAGTGCCCCACCTTCGCGCGCAAGTCTTTCGGCAAATGCCCAGCCATCTTGTGCGTCGAACCACAAATAAAAACCACCGCTTGGCATTGCAATAGAAATACCCGACCACTGCTGCAAAATATTTGCTGTGCGCTCTAAGCGACGCAAATACACATCACGTTGCACGCGTACATGCTCATCGTCGTTCAATGCCGCAACACCTGCCGCTTGCGCTGGCCCTGGAACCATCATGCCCACATGTTTGCGCACTTCTTTTAAGTAGTTCACGATGTTGGGGTCACCTGCATAAAAACCCACGCGGACTCCGGCAAGGTTTGAACGCTTCGACAGCGAATGCACAGAAACAACACCCTCAACTCCGTGTTGAAGCGCCGACTGTGGCGCAGTTGACCACGTGAATTCCGCGTAGCACTCGTCGCTAAAAACAGGAATGCCATTGGTACGACCCCAACGCACTGCTGCGCCCATGTCGTCAAGTGAACCAGTGGGGTTACTTGGGCTGTTCACCCACAACATGAGCCCGCGTTGCGCATCGGCTGCACTAATGGCCGACAGGTTCATGGTGCCGTCGGCGTTCATTGGCACGGCAACCGCACGGCAGTTGGCCAAGATGGCACCCATTTCATACGTGGGGTACGCAACTGCAGGGTAAAACACTGTGTCTTTGTGTGGCGTACGTAAACGCATGTATTGCGGTGTTGTGCCAACAAACTCTTTGGTGCCGATGCATGCCGCAATATCGTTCGGCGAAATATCAATTGCAAAACGACGCGCCATCCACGCACTCGCTGCTTTACGCAATGCATCGCTACCAATGCTTGCCGGATACCCACGCTCGCTATTCGACGATGACAACGCAGCAACAACAGCGGCCAATGGAGGGTCACACGGTGTACCAATAGAAAGATCGATGACACCACCGTCGAAAGCACGACCCAATGCGGAAAATGCATCGAGGCGGTCGTACGGATACGGCGGTGGAACAAAACCCGAGGAAGAACTCATACGCCTCTACTCTGCTGTACTCGAAGGCGTTGTCGCAACATCGTTGCTCACATTTGTTGCCACCACATACGGACGCAACCGGCCCACTGAGGCATCGCCCAGGCGGGCACGCACACGCGCACCAGTGTCTTCATGGGCAGTAGACACCACTTCGCCTTCACGGTGCACCATAGCCAAGGCTTCTCCGTGGTCATAAGGAATGAAGAGCTCAACGACGACCGATAGAGCACGAATGCGGTCGCTCAGTACACGCAAGAGGTCTTCAATGCCTTCGCCAGTGACACCGGAAACTGCTACCGAACCGCGATGCGCCGCAACAAGTTCACGCACTGCTTCGGGGGCAAGGTCGGCTTTGTTGAAGACCAGCAATTCAGGAACACGACTTCCACCAATTTGTTCGAGCACCTCATGCACTGCGCGAATTTGCCCTTCAGGATCTAGGGCGCTGCCGTCAACAACATGCACGAGATAATCGGCCTCACTCGCCACTTCCAATGTGCTCTTAAAGGCCTCTATGAGCCCGTGAGGCAGCCTGCGTACAAAGCCAACCGTGTCGGTGAGCAAGACAGGTTCTCCACCAGGCAGCGACAACCGTCGTGTGGTGGGGTCGAGGGTGGCAAAGAGGCGATCTTGCACCAACACACCCGATGCTGTGAGTGCATTGAGCATTGTTGACTTACCTGCGTTGGTGTAGCCCACAATGGTGACCGACGAGAGCCCACTGCGGTCTCGGCTCTTACGCTGCTCGAGCCGCGTGCGACCAAGGTTCTTTAACTCGCCTTCCAATTTGGTGATGCGCTTCATGATGCGCCGACGGTCGACTTCAAGTTGTGTTTCGCCAGGGCCACGCGTACCAATACCGCCGCCCTGCTGGCTGAGCGCACCTGAAATGCCTCGGCGCAAACGCGGCAGGCGGTAACGCGACATTGCCAGCTCCACTTGCGCCTTACCTTCAAGCGTGTGTGCATTTTGAGCAAAAATATCGAGGATGACTGCAGTGCGATCGAGTGCTGTACGACCCAACAGCTTTTCCAGGTTGTACTGCTGTGCTGGTGATAGTTCATTGTCAAACACAACAGTGTCGGCGTCGACCTCTAAACACAGTGCTTTCAGTTCTTCTGCTTTACCTTTACCAATAAACCAAGTGGAATCGGGAGCATCGCGCTTTTGCGTTAACCGCCCCGCTTCGTCGGCGCCTGCAGTGTCTACAAGCAG
>CAMBPP010000166.1 GCA_945869715.1 Bifidobacterium breve | reverse complement strand
CACATTTTCCAAAACATAATCTGCTGCACGAAAGAACTGAGTTCCGTCATCGCGAACTCCCATTTCAGGGCCGGCGTGTCCGCAGGTGTTCATCACTCCTTCTAAAAGAATGTGGGCGTGTATGTCGACCACTTCATGATGTGCGTCTGCAAGAGTCATGAAACAAAACTTACTGGGTAGTTCTTCCACACAGGGCGACGTGTGGCAACGTCTAGCTCTGGTTCATGCGTGAGGTGGGGTATGCCGCCACGCTGTAACACTGCTTGCAACATGACCACAATTGCGCCATATAACGGGGTTTCTTGTTGCTGGTCTTCGCCGAGGCCACCTGCAAGTTCTTGACCTAAACAGGCATGAAACCCGGTGCCAAAGGTGAGACCCCAACGAGGTGCTTGAGTAGGTGTAACGCGGTCAGGGTCGAATGCATCGGCACTTAAGCCAAATACTTCAGGGTCACGATTCGCACTCACCATATTGATAACAACAGTTGCGCCGGCTGGAATGTGCACGCCGCACGGTAGTTGTACATCGGCAGTTGCGATACGCGTTGCTTCGGGGCTCGCCGGATGGAGTCGTAATGACTCGTGAACAAAGCGTTGTAGCAGTGCGGCATTAGTAGTTAGCTCGGACAAAGTTCCGTTGTGTTCAGACTCCCACGTAAAACAGTGGTGAAGTGCATGTACGAGTGCGGCAGAAGTGGAGTGAGAACCCACCCAAGGAAAATAGGCAATTTCACGCGCAATAATATTGTCGGGCAAGTCGAGGTTGTCTTGGTTTGTCAACAGCACGGTAAGTACGTCGGCAGGTAGATCACTCCACTCCAAGGTCCCTTGCGTCGCTTGTTGAATGAGATGTTCCCGACGTTGTCGCGACGCAGCAAAGTACTCGGCAAGAAAAGTATTCAATGCCGTATTTCCTTCATTAATGATGTCGTTTTTATTTCCCGTCGCGTGTACAACAGTTGAAGCTGCCGCAAGTTTTGCCATGAGGCCGCTCATTTTCTCGAAACTTGCAAGATCGGCACCAAGGTCGATACCTGCAACAAGTGATGACAAACGCATCATGGTGCGTCGCGCAATTTGCACCATGTCACCTTCGGCGGGGTCAGCAAGCTGGCTGAACACATCGTTGATGAGTTGAGGAATCAGTTCTTGTTCCCACTGCAAGAAGGTGTCCCGCCTGAAAAGTCGGTTTTCTAAGCGCCGACGAGCGAGGTGGTCGGCGCCATGAAGGTTCACAATGACCCCGTCCATGAGCGCATTACCTTCGTCGTACAGCCCCTGACGCAAATCGCGATGACGCAAAGCATCGCGAGCCTCATTCCATTTCGAGAGGCGCACGACAGAGTGTTGCATGCAGCTAGCCGAGGAGAACGGAGTAGGAGCCCCAATAGGGGCGGCTCGTTGCCGTATCCATTTGTGGTGGATGTGCGGGGTCGGGTCGAACACCACGGTCAAACATTGATTGCACAGCAACGGTGGAAAGCCCGTATTCGTAGTCGGATGTTTCTTGTGAGCGTTCGTTCAGACCAGCTGCAAGTTCTTGGCCAATGCACGCATGCATACCCGAACCAAAGGAAAGGCCCCAGCGACTCACAGTGGAATCGGCGGGTTGACGATGAGGGTTGAACTCTGCTGCGTCGGCTCCATACATCGCTACATCGCGGTTCACTGCCATGAGATCAATTACAACGGTGGAGCCTTCCTTGATGACAAGACCGCTGCGCAGAGTGACGTCTTCAAGTGCTCGGCGCATTGCAATAGGGCTTGAAGGGTTGAGGCGAATGGTTTCGTAAACAGCATGTTGAACAAACTCGCGGTTGGTGTGAACGAGCTCGCTATCTTCAGGGTGCTTTTCAAGCCAGGAAAATAAGTTGTCGAGTGTGCGCACAAATGCAGTAGCCGACGTGTGTGCACCAGCAAGAAGGAAAAAAGCAATTTCACGTACGAGCGTATGGTGCTCAATATGAAGGGAGTCTTCATTGCGCAGTAGCACGGTGAGAATATCGAGTGGCAGCGTGCTCTCGGGGGCATTACCTGCAGCTACTTCAGCAATTAGCGCTTGTCGTCGCTGCACGGAAGGAGCAATGAATTCAGCATCAAATAGTGACATCGACTCTGTAATTTCGCCCTTGACGACTTCAGGATCACGTGTGGTGTGAGCAAGTGTTGCACCTTCAATGAATTTCATCATGTAGTTGTACAAACGATCAGTTTCTTCAGGTGTTCCTGTGGGGCGGTCTACACCTGCGTTATGTGCAGCGAGGTTCATCATGAGTTGATGCGACATGTGTACAAGTTCTGCTGAACCCTGGGCGACGTATGGCTTCAAAGTGGCATCGATAATTGAAGGGAAAAAGTCACGTTCGTAACTCACCAGTGTTTCGCGACGGAATAAACGGTTTTCAAGTCGACGTCGAGCGCGGTGTTCATCGCCATGAAGGTTAACTAAAACACCAGACATCACTATTTCGCCCGCGTCGTACAACGCCTGGCGCAAACCCTTTTGGCGATAAATTTCTTTTGCTTCGTCAAATGTGCTGACGGTCATTGTTGTTGCTTCGCTCATGATGCCTCAATTCGCTTTAAATAGTGACGCCAAGGCCAAGGCCGCCGTCAATTGCCAGTACGTCTCCTGTCACCCACTCGGCACACGTGAGATAGGCAATGCCTTCAGCAATTTCTCGTGCTGTTCCCGTGCGACCAAGTACGTGTTGATTTGCCATCGACTCTAAACGTGCCACCGCTTCTTCATGCGTGAAGTCGCCAGAGCGTTCGTTGATTTCAGTGAGTACAGCCCCTGGGCGAACTGCGCCTACGCGCACGCCCTTCGGGCCAACTTCTGAAGCGAGCACTTTGACGAGTGCTTCAAGTGCACCTTTGGTGGCGGCATAGGGGGCTGCGCCAGGGAAGGCGCGCTGTGTGTAAACCGAACCAATGAAAATAATGCAGCCTTTTCTTTGCGTAAGGTGCGGCAAGGCTTCTTGGCTCAGCAACATGCCAGCAACAACATTGGTATGGAAAATATCGAGTAACGATTCTTCGGTCCAATCACCAATTGAGCGGCGCAACATGTTGCCGGCATTTGAAATGAGTGCATCGATGCCACCACCATGTTCAACGCAGCG
>CAMBPP010000165.1 GCA_945869715.1 Bifidobacterium breve | reverse complement strand
CTAAAGAGCGACAAAATAATCACCACGAGTGACCCGCACACGATGAAGAGGACAACAAATTTCCATGGGAATCTTGCCGGCTCGAACACCTGCACCGGCATCGGCGCCGACTGTGCGTCAGTTGCACCAAGCCCAATAGTTAAAGTTTTGTCGTATTCCCGACGTCGATCACTACGCGACAGAACTTCCCAAGCAGCGGAAACAGCGGAAAGTTCTTCAGGGTCTACTCGGCTGCTTTGCGCATCGGGGTGCAAAGCTCGCATTTTTTTGCGATAAGCAGACCGTAATGTGGCGTAGTTAGCATCGGGGCGCGCACCAATAACTTCATAGTGATTGAGGCTTTTCTTAGAGGCAGGCACAGCGCCACACGTTACGTCAGAAAAATTTCAATAGCCCAACTCAGGGTCAATACAACCCACCAAGGGCTCACCAGCCACATAGCGATGAACATTTTCTGTAATACGAGCCGAGAGCAACGGCACAGCCATGGCGGGAGTATTGCCAATATGCGGAGTGATGATGCAATTTGGCAACCGCCACAATGGGTGTTCGTCTGGCAGCGGCTCTGGGGAAGTCACATCTAATGCTGCGCCACCAATTTCCCCTTCTTGTAATGCCCACACAAGATCTTCGGTGACAATATGGCGACCTCTCCCCACGTTCACCACCCATGCATGCTTTTCCATGAGTTCAAATTCATTGCGCCCCAGAATTCCTTCAGTGTCTGGCGTGAGAGCCAAAGCCACAACAACAGCGTCGGCCCCAACAAGTGCATCAACCAGATTCACTGTGCCCACCACGGTCTGTACACCCTTTAGTGGCTCTGCCGATAACCGCACTACCGTGATATTGCAAAAGAATGGTTGAAGTAAACGTACGAGCGATGTTGTAATGCCACCGCCTCCCAAGATGGTGATATTCGCGCCCAATAGGTTTCGACCTACCGGGGCTGTCCAAGTTTTTTCACGTGCGTAATTTGCTATGTGCCGGAAACCTGCCAAAAGCAAACCCAAAGCATGCTCGGCCACAGGCTCGGCATACACGCCCTTGCCGCAGGTCCACACGCGATCATGGTTCACCAAATGCATAAAAGCTTCACTGCCAGCAAATGGCAGTTGAACCCAATCGATATGCGGGTGTTCCAACAACAGGTTCTCGAGAGCCTCAATGGAATACGCCGCAGACCACACCAGCCCTGTTGCCTGAGATATATCTGTTACTTCCCCACCACCAGCAGTAACTGCATCGTGCACCCAATGAGGTGTAGTTGTTGGCGCAATGGCAATGCGGGCTGTAGACATTTCTAAGATTTTTTACGCGCTACAGATGCATGGCGATGCTCACGACGCCGACTTAACACCATCGCACCTGCCATAAGAGCCACGCTGGTGAGGAGCAACATACTGGCGAGCACATTGATTTGCGGAGAAATCTTTACTCGTGAGGCACCAAAAATTTGCAGAGGGAAGGTGACCAGCGAACCGGCGTTGAAGAAGGTGATGATGAAGTCATCAACCGATAGCGCGAACGACAAAAGAGCCGCCGCCATAATTCCCGGCAAAATGAGCGGAAACGTCACCTTCCAAAATGCTCTCGACGGCGTAGCTCCTAGGTCTTGCGCGGCTTGCTCGAGGGTCCAGTCAAACCCACGAATTCGTGCACGAACGGTGACCGCAACGAATGAAATTTGAAACATGACATGCGCGATGATGATGGTGACATAGCCAAAGTCAACACTGCGGTTAAGGAACAATGTTGCCAGCGACGAACCCAGAACAATTTCTGGAGCGGTGAGTGGCAAAATGAGAAATAAGTTCACTGCACCACTCGCTGTAAATTTGTATCTGCTCAGCGACAGTGCAATGAGTGTTCCTAAAACCGTTGATACCAATGTTGCAATCAGCGCAATACGCAAACTCACCCACAAGGCGCTTGTGAGTTCTTTCTCCACAAATGGATGCGCCCAGTTATCTAAAGTGAAATTTTGCCACTTGATGTTGTATTTCCCTTTTGGTTCGTTGAACGAAAAGAGAACGATGACAAAAATGGGAATAAAGATATACAACAGCGCTGCACCGGCGGCAACGTTGACTAAACGCTGGCCAGCCTTTTGCCGCTTGCTAAATGCAGTACTCATGCGAGATCTTCTGTTCCCATAAATTTGGTGTAGACGAGAACGATGATGGTGATGATAATCATCAACACAAACGACATTGCAGACGCAACGGGATAATTCAGCTGACGCAAGAACTGGTCTTGAATGGAATTACCAATCATTGTTGTTTGTGGGTTTCCTAGAAACTGCGCGTTCACAAAGTCGCCCGCTGCAGGTATGAAGACCAAGAGTCCGCCAGCAAAGAGACCCGGGAGCGACAAGGGCAAAACAACTTTGCGAAATGCCTGTGAAGCCGACGAATAGAGATCCATTGCTGCATCAACAAGTCGAACATCAATTTTTTCAAGGCTCACATAAATGGGCAACACCATGAACGGCAAAAAGTTATAGGTGAGACCACCAATAACCGCCGCCGGGGTATTCATGAGTTTTCCATTTTGCATAATGTCGAGCGTCTCAAAAATCCCTGACAAATGCAGTGTGTTAATGAGCGAAACTACTGGGCCCTCATCGGCGAGGATGTTGTTCCATGCCAATGTGCGGATGAGATACGACGTAAAAAAGGGAACGACAACGAGGCCCAAAAGAATGTTGCGATACTTTCCGCCACGAAATGCAATGAAATATGCAAGCGGATAGCCAATAACAACTGTCAACAGTGTGGCGATGCCGGCATAACTAAAACTGCGAATGAACTGTGGTCGGAATTTAGTGAGAGCAATGCGGTAGTTCTCGAAATTCCAAGTGAAATCGGGGAAGAAATCGAAACGACCAGTTTTGCTTGACAGCGACATCACCACCATCGACCACAAAGGAGCGAGAAAGAAAAGACACAGCCAAATGATTCCTGGTTTCAAAAGCCCGTAGGGAGCAAGCGACTTGCGCGCCTCAAGCCCGCCCGCAAATGCGGTATAAATGAGGCCCACCACCATGGCGAGCATGGCAACAGCCACGAGCAGCGCGCTCGGGCCTTTCACCCATTGTGCAGCAAGAGCAACGGCGCCCAAGCCGAG
>CAMBPP010000164.1 GCA_945869715.1 Bifidobacterium breve | reverse complement strand
CTTCAACTATTTGCTCTGGCAAAAACGGATTGCGTGTGGTCACAGCCATGAGCTTTACAGCAGAAGAAATGAACACCACTTGTACTTTCTCCGCAATCATCATTTCAATAACGTTCTTGCGCCACGGCCTGCACTGTGGGTACGTGTTCGACGAGAGCATGTTCCACGTGATGAGGTCAATTGGTGGACAACCCGATTTCGTGAAGGGCAAGAATCGCCAACCTTGTTGACGAGCAGTCATTTGAATGGTGGGAAACCATTGTGCGGCGTGTGAGTCGCCAAAGAGAGCAACGGTGAACGGCGATCTTTTTGCACCATATTCACACTTCTTAGGTGTAGATGGGCCCACACTCACGTGACAACCATTGTCGTAAATGATGGGCTTGTCACCCATGGCCGCACGTAACGTTGGATCCAAGTTTGAAGGAACTTCTTGTGTGAGCACACCTTGTTCAACTGCCTCAAGCGGTGCAGCAGAGCTCACGATGACAGGAGGAGGCAAGGGAATGGTTGTTGTCGTTTCTGCAGCAGGTGCCACGGTTGTTGCAGCAGACACTTGAGTAGTTGTGGTCTGCATTGCAACGGGTGCTTCAGCAACTACGTCGCTGGCAAGTGATGATGAATTCGTTTTTAAAATAAGTCCGGCAGCAAGACTCACCGCAATAAGGCCTCCACCCATCGTGAGCGCGAACATCGGTTTGAGTTGAAGCTTCGCTGAATGGCGCACCGGGTTCTCGACAAATGCGTATGACAAACATGCGCCGCAAAATGCAATGCCCAAGAGAAGAATGCGTTCAGTTGTATTGAGCGTGTGGCCGTAGGCAGCTTCGCCAATAATGAGCGCAGGCCAATGCCAGAGGTACAACGAATACGAACGAGCTCCAATGAATTGCAATGGCTGAAAACGTAAAAGCACTTGTGGGCCGTAGCGATTGTCGTCGCCAGCAATGAGTACGCACAGAGTTCCTAGAACGGGAAGCAACACGGCATAGCCAGGGAACAACACTTTTTCATTGATGACAAAGCAACTGGCAATGACGGCAACGAGGCCAAGCCAACCCAAAGCAGCTCGCAGCCACGCCGCGATGTTGTTGACGTTGTTCCATGCAAGCGCAAGCAAAGCGCCGAGGCCTAGTTCCCAAGCACGTGCATGAAGCCCAAAGAATGCCCACTGTTGTGTGGTGTTGGTTTGCCAAATACACACAACGAACGAGGCAATGCTGAGAACAGAAATACCGATGACTGCACGCATACGAAAACGCTGTGAGCGCCAGAGCAAGAGCGCCAAGAGTGCAGGCCACACCACATAGAACTGTTCTTCAACTGCGAGCGACCAAAAATGTTGCAACGCTGAAGGAGGCAAAGTTGATTGCAGGTAGTCGGTGCCGCGGTTGGCAAACGTGATGTTGGCAAAAAACCCAGCGCTGGAAATGGCGTCTTGCCCAAGGTCGCGTAAGCGCAGTGGTTCAAGCCAAATGCGACCCGCTATGACGGTGGCGACAACTACAAGTGTGGAAGCGGGCAATAAACGCCGCGCGCGCCGCGCATAAAACTGGCGCAAAGAGATGCGCTTGTTTGCGCCGTACTCACTGGCCAAAAGTGACGTGATGAGGAAACCAGAGAGGACGAAAAAAACGTCAACGCCAACAAAGCCGCCACGTAAGGCGAAGAAGTGCGCGTGGTACAAAACCACGACACCAACTGCTAGAGCCCGCAGGCCCTCAATGTCGCGGCGTTTCATAGAGATATTGTGGTCGAGACCGGCGTCGATCCGGTGACCTTCCGCTTTTCAGGCGGACGCTCTGCCGACTGAGCTACTCGACCGTGACAGATGTAAACATCTGCACACGCGGTCCCGACGGGACTCGAACCCGCGACCTCCGGCTTGACAGGCCGGCGTGAACTCCAGCTTCACCACGGGACCAAAGTGACGACATAAATTCCACACTTTGATCATTAAAAAACATGATCGTTATTGCTGATATTAAGTTGTATATAACCGTATTTCGCACCCCCAACGGGATTCGAACCCGTGCCGCCACCTTGAAAGGGTGGTGTCCTAGGCCACTAGACGATGGGGGCTTGTTCGACTCCACGCGAGAGCGTTGCAAAACTATCAGGGAATTAGCGAATTTCCCCCCGATTCATCTGAGCACTTATAGAAGCTTCTAATAACCACCCCAAATAGGCATAAAGATGGTGCTGGGCCAGACGAGGATCATCGTCTTCGAGGTCGCTGTGGCCAGGAAGATCATCATCTTCGCTGACATCGAGCATGGTGCCGAGCAAGAGGCGAATGGCATTGAGCGACTGCATGAACTGAGACATGTCGCCAGAAGTGAGAACGGGAGACTGATTCGTAGCGGTGTCGATGACTTCCACGGCCCGTGAAATGGCAGCCAGGCGAGAAGCCACTAGCTCGCTGCGCATGAGGCGTTGGTATTCCTCGTTGCTTTCGGGGTCTTGGTGATACGCCACGGGGAAGAGTCGCTGCAACGTGGGCTCGTTGGAATCGCCGGTGGTGAGCACATCTCGTAGCTCACCGAACATATGCACAAGCATTGCTTGTACATCGGGGGCAAGGTACATGACGTACGTGCCATCACGCTGCGCAACAAATGGCCCAGAGTTGCGACGGCGCATCATGTGTCGCGTTGCATAGTTGCCCACAAACCATGCTCGTGTAAGCGAAATACGTCGAGTTCAGCGCGTTCGCGGGCGCCACTTGAAACAACAGCTCGTCCTTTGTGGTGAACGTCGAGCATTAATTCTGTTGCTTTTTCATTGCTGTAACCAAAAAGTTTCTGCAGCACGAAGGCGACATAGGACATGAGGTTGATGGGGTCATTCCACACGAGCACGATCCACGGCTTGTCGATGTCGAGTTGCTCATCGACAGCAACATCTGCTGCGGGTGATTCGGTCGTTGATGCCATTACGACATTCTGCCTCTACGATGAGCATTTCCATGGCTGTTGGTGCTCGCCCCCTCGTTCCTTCGCGTCTTGCACGCCGGGCTTTGTCGCACAATGGTTCGGGTCGTCGGCCTACCACCGTCATTGGTGGCTATATCGCCCTCACAAAACCGCGCATTGTTGAGCTCTTGCTGGTGACCACCGTTCCCACCATGGTTCTTGCCCAAAAGGGCTGGCCAGCCACCTGGCTCGTTGTACTCACCTTGGT
>CAMBPP010000163.1 GCA_945869715.1 Bifidobacterium breve | reverse complement strand
GGCGTCATTAGATAAGCCATCAGGAATAATCGAAAAATGTTGGCGTAAACTAAGCAAGTGACCTCGCCGCTACAAATTGCCTTTGTGACCTCGGCATCAAACATGTCTACATTGCCCGAGTCGCCTGTAGAAGTTGCTTTTGTGGGTCGTTCAAATGTGGGGAAGTCGTCTCTCATCAACGCGCTTGCGAACCGCAAGCAACTTGCCAAAGTGTCGAACACTCCAGGGCGTACACAACTCATCAACTTGTTTGAGACTCCCAGCAAAGGAACCATCGTCGACCTACCGGGTTATGGGTATGCCAAAGTGCCGGGGCGTATACGCGCAGGGTGGGAAAAGATGATTGTTGGCTACTTGCTTGAGCGAGAAGAACTGGAAATGGTTTTTGTTTTGGTTGATGGTGAAATTGGGCCCACCAAACTTGATGTGCAAATGCTTGAGCACCTGCGTGAAAATGAAGTTCCACATACCATTGTTGCTACGAAGCACGACAAGGTGAAGTCGTCGAAACGCGATACGCGAAAGCGCGATTTGGCTGCAGGCTGCGAAGTGGCACAAAAAGATGTCATGTGGGTCAGTGCGTCGAGCGGTGTGGGTATCGACTCGCTGCGCAATGCCGTGAACGGCATTTTGGGTAAGGCTAAATAGCCTCTAGCTCGTTTGATTTTGCTGGGCATTGCGCGCAATCCGTAAAGCCACAGCAATCATCACAAACTGCAGCGGCAGGCGAGCCCACGAAATGAATTGCTCGCCTCCGGAACGATTGCGCCAGTCCCAGGTCATGTACAAGTTGGCGGGGTAGACGGCAATGAGGAGCGCGATGAGCGCGTAGCCTCCCCATTTGCGTGTTGATGGACGCAAAATGAGCCCGCCCACAATGAGTTCGGCAAGCCCGCTGGCGTAGGTCCAAAAGCCGTTGCTGAAGGGGAGCCACGGGGGAACGATGTCGTTAAAGAAGCTCGGAGAAGCAAAATGCATGATTCCGGTCAAGGAAATAAAACTACCTACGGCTACGGCTAAGAGGTTTCGGCGCATATCAGTAGTATTTCCTATGTACCCAAGGAATTTGGGTTTTCAATGTGAATTATTGAGGGGAAAAGATGCCAAAGCCGGGGATGCATTCAGGAATAGCCACAGACGTTGCCATGAACTTGGCAATGTCCGAGCACGTGTTGCCTTTATATGAAGCGGTAAAAGAGTTTATTGCAAACGAGGTAGACCCTATTACTGAGGAGTATTACACCCTTGGCGAAGGGCGTGCCGACCATTGGGGCTATGCACCTGGTCAGCTTGAACTGTTGCAGTCCGTGAAAGATAAAGCGAAGGCGAATGGTCTGTGGAATTTCTTTTTGCCCAATGCTGAAACTGGCGAAGGTTTGTCGAACCTTGACTATGCCTACATAGCAACTGAGCTGGGAAAAAACCCGTTGGCTTCAGAGTGCTTGAACTGTTCAGCACCCGATACTGGCAACATGGAAGTGCTCGAGCGTGTAGGTACTCCGGCGCAGAAAAAGGAATGGCTTGAACCATTGCTGCAAGGTGAAATTCGTTCTGCTTTTGCAATGACCGAACCAGATGTTGCGTCGTCTGATGCAAAGAACATTGCTACCACTGCAGTGCTCGATGGTGATGAGTGGCTCATTAACGGTGAGAAGTTCTATATCTCAGGTGCTGGTGACCCACGCTGCAAAATTATGATTGTGATGGTCATGACCAGCCCCGATGGCCCGCCACATCGTCGCCAATCACAAATTCTTGTTCCCATGAACACTCCGGGTGTGGAAATACTTGGTGCAATGCATGTATTCGGTGAAGACGATGCGCCACATGGTCACATGCATTTACGTTTCAACGATGTGCGTGTTCCGAAGGACAATATTCTTTTAGGCGAAGGTCGTGGTTTTGAAATTTCACAGGTTCGCCTCGGACCAGGACGCATTCATCACTGTATGCGTTCTATTGGTGCAGCAGAGCGCGCACTTGAACTCATGGTGCGCCGCGGTTTGCATCGTGAAGCATTCGGTAAACCACTCACGCGGTTAGGAAAAAACCCTGAAGTCATTGCGAAAGCACGCATTGAAATTGAGGCATGTCGCCTCATGGTGTTACGTGCAGCAAAAGCAATGGACACACTCGGCAACGCTGAAGCCCGTGTTTGGGTGAGCGCAGTGAAGGCAATGGTTCCTCAGCGCGTGTGCCAAATTATTGACGAAGCAATTCAGATGCACGGAGCAACGGGTGTTTCACAGTGGACGCCATTGTCGCGCATGTACGCCAGCCAGCGCACATTGCGTTTGGCCGACGGCCCCGACGAAGTGCACTGGAGTGTTGTGGGTCGTGCAGAAATTGCTCGTTACGAAGACGACCCTGTGATAGGCACTCCAGAGACATACCGCGGGATGTTCTCTGGCCCGTCGTGACGTTGCAGTTCTAGCGTTGATTCGGGTGGGGAACTGCCCGCACATCTAAGTCGGAAATTCCAGCAAAGTCACTGGGGTTGACTGTGTATAAAGGAAGCTGATGGGCTATTGCTATTGCCGCAATGAGCGTGTCGAATGCACGAGCTTTTTTCTTGCTTCCATTATTGCGAAGTTCTGCAGCAATACCGCCATATATGCGCGCAGCAGATTCATTGAAGGGAAGCGAATCGAATTCGCTTTCTGCGAGCTGTAAATGGAGTTGTCGTACCTTGCGTTCGTGTTGAGTTTTGGCAACAAGTGGCCCAACGGTAAGTTCGGCAAGTGTGATGCTGCTGATAACGGGGAACTCTGGAAGTTGAGCTTCATCGGCCAATTCATTCAGCAAGATGAGCGTGCTTGTGTCAAGCAGTCCATCGGCAGCGGTGGTCACGAGATGCTCTGATCGATGATGGAGTCAATATCGGCACGCAGTGCCACAGGGTCGAGCAAGGGAAGTCCTTGCCACTTTTTTCTCAAGACACTCATGTGGGTTGGACGTTGATGCACGGGATGCAGTTCTGCAACTTCAGCGCCATCTCGCGTAACTAAGAGGCTCTCACCCGACAACACACGGTTGATGACCGCGGATCCGTTGTTACGGAGTTCTCGCACAGTGATCTCCTTCATGAAGGTGAGTGTATCACCGGTGATACACCTACTTCTTCGGTTGTCTGATTGTGTGAACTAGCACTATTTTGCGGTCATTCGCGGGGGTCAACACCCTGACAGAATG
>CAMBPP010000162.1 GCA_945869715.1 Bifidobacterium breve | reverse complement strand
GCACCAAGCGCAGCAACACTGAGATCTTTTGTTTTATTCACAGTGGCTGAAAGCGAACGCAAACCGTTGATGCGAAGAATTTGAATTTTGGAGTAATAGGTCATGAGGCGTTGGCGAATCATTGGGTCATCAATGATGCCGCGACGCTTTGCCGCTGCCACCATCAACTTATATTCCTCTTCAAAGCGGCGATAGCCAGTTGTTGCGCTCATGCCACGCTCAAACGCAAGTGTGCTGTTTGCAACCTGCCAACCGTTGTTCACGCCACCAACAACGTTGTCTTTCGGGCAACGTGCATCGGTAAAGAACACTTCGCAAAATTCTGCGGTGCCATCGGGCTGAACAATGCCACGCACTTCAACACCCGGCTGCTTCATTGGTACTAACAAATAAGAAATGCCTTTGTGCTTTGGCGAATCGGGGTCGGTACGGGTGAGTAAGAAGCAGTAGTCGGCGTGGTGACCTTGAGTAGTCCATACCTTTTGGCCGTTAATAACCCACTCGTCACCGTCGAGTACAGCAGTTGTTTTCAAACTTGCCAAGTCGCTACCACTGTTTGGTTCGCTGAAACCCTGACACCAACTTGACTGACCGCGAAGAATCTTTGGCAAGAAATCTTTTTTCTGCTCTTCGGTTCCCCACTGCAAAATAGTTGGTCCTACAAGAGTGTCGCCAAAGAAGTCGGCGCGCATAGGTGCTTTTGCATTAGCGAACTCTTCGGCTAGTACTACACCTTCCATGATGCTTAAGCCACGGCCGCCGTATTCCACTGGCCACGTGGCGCAGATCCATCCTCCGCCATACAACTTTGCTGGCCATGATTCGTTGAACGCTTTGCGTTCCTCTGGCGTCATTTCAAAGCCAGCGTCGAACCACCCAGCAGGGAGATTCTCTTTCAACCAGGTGCGGATTTCTCCACGAAATTTTTCAGCGGCGGCGGGGTAAGTCAATTCCATCCCTTCATCATTACCGACGGGTAGCCACTTTGCGAAGTGGATCTGAATTTACGTAGTTGTCACAATTGGCACACACTGCCGAGACACTCTTTTTGTACTTTCTCTGCATGAGTTCCCCCGCGCGAGCGCCCTCCCCTTACCTGAGTGCGCTGACTGAGGCAGATCTCGCCGTTTTACGCGTCCTTGTTGCTAGAAGCGGGAGAATTACCAACCGGGAAGACCTGAACAAACTGGCAGGGCTCAGCGGCTCACAACGGCGCTGCGAGGCTGTGCTCGTCAATTTACGCAAGGCACTTGGCGTTGGGGCCATTGTTACCATTCGCCGTCGAGGTTGGATGCTCGACAATTCGGTGGTTGCAGCAGCCATCGCTCTGGTTAACTCTATATAGCCATGTTTGCCGCTAGTGCTTCCTCGTCACT
This sequence comes from Bifidobacterium breve, assembly GCA_945869715.1. GTDB lineage: Bacteria > Actinomycetota > Acidimicrobiia > Acidimicrobiales > Ilumatobacteraceae > F1-20-MAGs119. Next base: position 1,833 of record CAMBPP010000162.1, on the reverse strand, counting down.
CGACATTGGCCGTCTTCTCTTTGAACTCGCCATCATTTTGTGTGGAGCAAAAATTATTGGTGAAATCGCAGAGCGCTGTGGTGTTCCTGCCGTACTCGGAGAAATCCTTGCTGGCGTGGTCATCGGCCCCTCAGCGCTCGGCTGGGTGAGCCGCTCCGACACTTTGTTTGTACTTGCCGAACTCGGTGCAATTCTGTTGTTGCTTCAGGTGGGTATGGAGATGGACCTCAAGGAACTGCGCACGGTCGGGCGCGCTGCACTCGGTGTTGCAATTCTTGGTGTTGTTTTGCCCATGGGTTTTGGCATTTTGGGCGGCATTGCAATGGGCGAGGAAGCACGCACTGCACTTTTTGTTGGTGCCACACTCACCGCCACAAGTGTTGGCATCACCGCACGTGTATTTGGCGACCTGCGAGCGTTGTCAACCAAAGAGGCGCGCATTGTTTTGGGTGCAGCCGTGGCTGATGACGTTCTTGGCCTCATTATTCTCACTGTTGTTTCGCGAGTAGTAGAAAAAGGGTCAATTGGTATTGGCACCATCGCGTCTACGACCGGGTTGGCATTCTCATTTCTCGCTATCAGCGGTTTTGTTGGCTTCACTGCACTCCCCAAAATCATGGGCACGGTATTGAAGCGAGCAAGTTCTCCGGCAGCGGCCTCTGTTGTTGCTTTGGGCATCACTTTGGGTTTCGCGAGCGCCGCAGAAGCCGCACATTTAGCTCCCATCATCGGAGCATTTGTAGCGGGTACCGCACTTGGCCGCTCACCTGGGCACGAACGTGTGGCGCGCGACATGTCGGCACTTGCATCGGTGTTTGTTCCTATTTTCTTTCTACAAATAGGCATTGATACCGATATTGCAGCGCTAGTTCGCCCCAAGGCACTCGGCATTGCCGCAGTTCTTATTGTCATTGCAGTCGTCACAAAAGTTGTGGCTGGTTATGCGGCGCGCTCAACTGGAGCCGACACATTGCTTGTTGGGTTAGGGATGATTCCGCGCGGCGAAGTAGGCCTGATCTTTGCCACCATTGGCCTCAACGTCGGAGTATTTGATGACGACATTCATGCCGCACTCGTGCTGGTTGTGCTCATCACGACGGTCATTACCCCTGCCCTCCTTCGTTGGCGATTGAATCAGGGCGAAGCATCTGAGATTGACCTCGACATTTCTGCAGAGAGCGAGCCCGCCGATGGCTGGCTTGCGATTCGCGATGGCTCAATTGCTCTTGCGGCCACTCCACCCACTGCAGCGAGTGCTGTTGTCTTATTGCAAGCTGCCGCGATGGCTACAGACAACAGGCCAGGCGAAGAACTCATGGAGTGGGTTGCCGCACGTCGTACGCGCGACCTGCAGTGGAACCGCGAAGCCACCACTCACCTGCTGCAATTAATTCGTGTTGGTTCACCACGATCCTGGCGACTCATCGAAATTTCTGGCCTCTTTGAACGCGCTCTACCCGAACTTGCCGAAGCAATACGCCGCCGCACGAGCGACGCTTCAGAACTCGACCCAACAAACTCACTTCGGTTCCCTACCGTCGAAGCACTGCGCGATGCAACTTCGGTAGCGAGTTCACGAAGCGACTCACTTCTTCTTGCTGCATTTCTTGCCGATATCAACGACGGGTCAATGCCCATCAACCTCATCTTGCAAAAACTTGACCTCGATATTTTGTTTGCAAAGGAAGTAGAAGACCTCCTCAATGGTGCAGCGTTACTCCGTGCTGGCGTCGAAAGTGAACCCCACCGCGCCGACGAACGCCTCATTCGCGATATTGCACACGGCTTGAAACGGCCAGGCATTGTGGAACGCAGTCGGTTACTTGCCGATGC
>CAMBPP010000161.1 GCA_945869715.1 Bifidobacterium breve | reverse complement strand
CTAGAAGGTTGCGGCAAGAGCACGCACGTCACTCGCCTTGCAGAAAAGATCAATGCTGTTGCCACTCGTGAACCAGGTGGCACTCGCATTGGTGCACTGTTGCGCAGCATTTTGGCCGACCCCGAAAATACCGACCTCAACTCACGCACTGAACTCCTTCTCATGACCGCCGACCGCGCCCAACACATGAGCGAACTCATTGAGCCCACCCTCCAGCGCGGTCAACACGTGGTAAGCGATCGCAGCGTGTACTCCACACTCGCCTACCAGGGCTATGGGCGCGGCCTCAATGTTGACACCTTGCTCAGCATCAATACATGGGCTCTCAACAATGTGCTTCCCGACATTGTGGTGTGGATTCAGATTTCTACCGAAGAAGCCAATACGCGCTTAGCCAAGCGCGACCTCGACCGCTTCGAGCGGGAAGGCGCAGACTTCTTTGCCCGCATTGGTGCAGGTTTTGCTGAACTCGCCGCAAAAGACCCCGCACGTTGGATACTCATCGACGGCCTTGAACCAAAAGATGTTGTGGAAGAAAAAATTTTTGCCGCGGTAGTGGTACATCCATCCTTTACATTGCACTCATGAGCAATGCCCTGGTGAGTTCAATGTGGGACACCGTCATTGGCCAGCCCCACGCCGTTGAACTTCTCCAACGCCTCACCGAGCACCCTGTTCATAGTTTTCTCCTCGTTGGGCCCGAAGGCTGCGGTAAAGATGAAGCCGCTCGCGCGTTTGCCACCACGCTTCTCACCGGTGCAGCCGACCCTTCATCACGCGAAGGTCGCCTCATTGTACAACAAGGTTTTGCCGACGTGCACGAAATTTGGCGTGAAGGTGCATCTATTTCCGCCGAGATGGCACAAGACATTGTTGAGTCTGCATCACGCAGCCCCATTGAGTCATCGCACAAAATTATCATCTTGCATGAAGTGCATCTCATGGCCGAAGCAGCTGTGGTTCGCTTACTCAAAACATTTGAAGAGCCCACTGCACATGTTGTTTTCATTCTTCTTGCCGACTCACTTGTGCCAAGCCTCGTCACCGTTGCTTCCCGCTGTGTTGTTGTTCAATTCGGCGAAGTCAGCGCCGACATCATTGAGGCTCAACTCATTTCCGAAGGCATTGCACAAGCCACAGCACAATCTGCATCATATGGCGCTGCTGGCAACATCGGGCGTGCTCGTTTACTTGCACAAGATGGTGCATACGCAGCACGCCGTTCAGCATTTAGCAATGTTCCCACTTCGCTCGATGGTTCTGGTTCAGTTGCACTCGCTCTTGTTGACGACATTGTGCAACGCATTGAAGCTGCAACGGTTCCACTTGAAGAACAACACAAACTCGAAATTGAAGAACTTGAAAAACGTGTGAAAGCAACGGGCGAACGTGGCAGTGGCCGTAAGACTCTCCTCGAAGCCCACAAGCGCCAACTACGTCGCTTCCGCAGCGACGAACTTCGCAGTGGCCTCGCCGTACTTGCCGGTGTGTACCGCGATGCAATGTCGCATGCCCACAACGCACACAAAACTCACGACTACGCCGAAGCGATTGCACACATCCACACTGCAATGCACAACCTTGGGCTGAACGCCAACGAAACCCTTCTCTTGCAATCCCTATTCCTGCGCCTCCCCATTGTGCGCGGCGCAGAACTTTCGTAGTTTCTCGGGGAAGACGACCCGCGAATCATGCGCCTTCGCCTCTTGACGATAAAGTGAAGTCCTTGCCCAGGTAGCTCAGTCGGTAGAGCAACGCACTCGTAATGCGTAGGTCGTGAGTTCGATTCTCATCTTGGGCTCCATTAAGCCCAAGATGACTAAGCCTTGACCTTCTTGCGGCGAGTACGTACTGCTGCTGGTAGCAGCAGTGCTGCAAGTGCTGCCAAGATGATAGGAACGACGATGAGAATGCGAACTGCGTTTGAGCTTTCGTTGTTCGCGGTATAAGAAATACCAATAGCTACAACAACCGAAGCGTCATCGGCATTGCGGCCTTTGAATACCAAGCGGTGACTACCCGACTCCACTCCTGAAGGAACTTTGAAGACCCCTTCGACTTTTCCTTTTGAGTCAGCAGAAGTTGTGCCAAGTTGAACTGGGTTTGACATCATCCACACTTCAACTATTGAGCCGGGCGCAAACCCTGTACCTGTAGTAGAGAACTCTTCGTCTGCACTTACCTGAATATTGCCGTTGGCATCGAGAGGTATTTGTTCTCCGTTGGCTTTCTTGACTGCAACTGTCGCTGAAACATTTCCTGCAGTGACGGTCAGTGCATTATTCGCTCGAGTAATGAGAGTTTCGACCACTTTGCCGTCAATGACTGTTCCTGCTTCACCGGGAGCAGCAGCAGGAGCCTCGGGTGCAACAGGCTCGGTGATTCCTTGCGCTCCAGGTATTGCCGAGTTCTTAATGCGCACCGGTTCAGTTGTTGACGTCACACCTTCGCTCGGCATCGGGTTCAGCACAGTGGTTGTTGGCCCTGCACTAGGTGCGATTGTTGCTACCGACCTTTGACCTTGTGGTTCTGCTGGGGCAGGAACGGTTTCCACAACAGTTGTTTCAGGTGCAGCAACGGTTGTTGTGGGTGCGGCTGTAGTGGTAGTCGGAGCGATGGTCGTGGTTGTTGTTGAGGTCGTGGTGGTAGTAACAACAGTAGAACCAGTTCGCGTTGCACTTCGTGTGGTGTACCCGGCTCGCGAAGCAGAAACCGTTACTGTTGCACTTCCATTTGCTGACAACCCTGTCACTGTGACAACTCCATTTGTCAGGCTGACGGAGCCACCTGATGTCGTTGCGGCGAAAGAAAAGATTGAAGAGAAGTTTCCAAAGGCGTAGGAAACGACATTTGAATAATTCGTGATGTCAACTGTGAAACCATCACTAGTCGGTGTTGGGTCTGATAGTTCAGGAGCAACACCCGTGAGAAAATCGCTGATTGGTCCTCTTGAAACAGACAGCGCTGCTGCACCTCCGCCCGAGCCATTGCTGGCAACGACTGAGAGCCGGATGTAACGGCCAACATCAGATGCACCTAATTCATAAGTAGACGCGGTTGCGCCTGCAATGTTGGTATACGTTCCTCCACTTGTTGCAGAACTCATCCATTGGTAGGTGTACGAAGTAGGTGAATTAGTCCATGAGCCGTTTGTTGAAGTCAGCGAGATACCAGCACGGTTTGTGCCAGCCACCACCGGTACCGACGAGTTCACTGGCGGGAAAACACCGCCAATAGTAAGTGACTTTGTCAGTTGGTCTTGGTCG
>CAMBPP010000160.1 GCA_945869715.1 Bifidobacterium breve | reverse complement strand
TGCCATTACCGGCGCGTTGAAAGGTGCCGGACGTGGTGCCGACTGTGCGCTCATCACCGATGGTCGATTCAGCGGTGGCACGTGGGGCTTTTGCATTGGCCACGTGGCGCCAGAAGCGACCGATGGCGGCCCTATTGCATTTGTGAAAGACGGCGACAAAATTTTGGTTGACGTGCATTCAAAACGACTCGACTTGTTGGTGAGTGATGAGGAAATTACTGCTCGCAAGGTGGGCTGGAAACCAAACCCACCGCGTTACACCAAAGGCGTGCTCGGTAAATACGCCAAGCTCGTGCAAGGTGCCGAAACCGGCGCCATCACCAACACTTAAGGGGAGGGTTAGTCCTGTTCGCGGAGGAACTTTTCAAACTCTGCGGCGAGGTCTTCGCCCGTTGGAATTGCTGCTTCAGAGCGACGGTCGAATTGCTGTTCCAGCATGCGCACGTAGGCCAAGGTTTGTGCGTCGTCTTCAACGGCTTCTTCGTGCAGTACAGCCCAGCGGCGCACGTCGGCATCGATGGTGCCATGGTTTGTAGGAACACCAAGAACGTGTTCTAAGTGGCGCAAAAGCGCTGCGGTCGAGCGTGGATGTTGGGCGTTGGTGAGATAATGCGGAACACCAACACGGAGAGAAACAGCAGGCATTCCGGTGCGGTCGAAACGCTCTTGCATGACGCCAATAACGCCAGTAGGGCCTTGGTATTGAGGTCGCGACAAGCCAAGCCTGCGTGCAAGGTCGGGGTTGGTGGTGCTGCCGACAACGGGTGGAAGGCGAGTGTGTGGAACCTGGTCGGCAAGGGCGCCAAGTGAAACAACAGCAGAACACTTCAGGCCTTGCGCAACGTCAACAATGCAGTCGATGAAAGTAGACCAGTGGATGTGTGGCTCTACGCCCGACAGAAGAACAAGGTCGCGTGCACCTTCAGGAAAACGTGCAATGTAAATGTTGTTTTCTGGCCACCGCAATTGGCGTTCTTCATCTTCGTCGAGGTACACCTCTGGTCGCTCGTGGGTGAAATCGAAAAATGGGTCGGGGTCAATGCTTCCCACAATGGTGACAACGCGTTCTTGAACGCACCACTCAATGGCTGCGGTTGCCGCATTCGATACATCGAACCAACCACGCAACGCGATGAGAAAGACGGGGTCACGTAGCGGGGCAATGTCGTCCCAACTTGCAGTGAGCACGTCTTTAGAAATCATGGAATCAATTGTTCCACCACAAAGTCGATACTCCTCGTTAATTGCACAACATCTTCGGGGTCAATTGCCGGGAACATGCCCACGCGCAACTGATTTCTCCCTAATTTGCGGTAAGAGTCGGTATCAACCACGCCATTGGCGCGCAGGACCGCATTGATATCGCTGGCCTCAACGCCCGTGAGGTCGATGGTCCCGACCACAGCAGAACGCTCGGATGCATTGCGAACGAAGGGTTCAGCCCATGAACGCTCAGCAGCCCATGAATAGAGATGATCTGCAGATTTTTGCGAACGAGCGACACACCACGAGAGCCCACCGTTTTTGAGCATCCATGAAATTTGTTCATCGAGCAAAATGAGAGTGCCAAGTGCTGGAGTGTTGTAGGTCTGGTTTGCAACGCTGTTGTCGAGTGCAATTTTTAAATCGAGTGATGCCGGGCACCAGCGCTTTGAAGCTGCAATGGAATTGATGCGTTCAAGAGCGCGTGGTGAACATGCAGCAAGCCATAGTCCGCCATCGGCCGCAAAACATTTTTGCGGTGCGAAGTAATACACGTCTACTTCGCTTGGGTTCCAAGGCAGACCACCCGCTGCAGATGTTGCATCGACTACTACTAATGCATCGTCTGCAAAGGCGGGCCGTTGTAATTTCATGGCAACACCAGTTGATGTTTCGTTGTGTGTGAACGCGTACACATCGACGTCTTCTTTTCTTGCTACCGGATGCGTGCCGGGTTCAGTAGACACAATGACGGGTTGACCAAGGTGAGGAGCAGCAGCTGCGGCTTCACCAAACTTCGATGAGAATTCGCCAAAGACGAGATGCTCGCTGCGCGACTCGATGAGGCCGAATGTGGCGACGTCCCAGAACACAGTGGAGCCGCCATTGCCCATGACAATTTCCCAGCCGTCGGGCAAGTTAAATAATTCACTGAGCCCACTGCGAATAGAGCCCACGAGGTTCTTGATGGGGGCTTGCCTATGAGAAGTGCCTAAAAGTTGGGCTCCACGTGTGCCAAAGGCGCTGAGTTGCTCGGGGCGGACCTTGGACGGCCCGCATCCGAAGCGACCGTCGGCTGGTAAAAATTCTTGTGGAATGCGAATTGTTTGGGGGGGAATTGTGCTCACTGTGCAAGCATTGCATTCATGACCTCTCAAGCAAAACTCGGGCGCGTATCTGCTCGCCTTGCGGCCATTGCCGAATCAGCCACCCTTGCCGTCGACGCGAAGGCGAAAGCCCTCAAAGCGAAGGGCGAAAATGTCATTGGCTTTGGTGCCGGCGAACCCGATTTCCCTACTCCAGCCCACATTGTTGAGGCTGCTGCCAAAGCGTGTTACGACGTGAAGAACCACCGCTATACGCCTGCAGCGGGTCTTCCAGAGCTGCGTGAAGCCATTGCGGTGAAAACCCTGCGCGACAGCGGCTTTACATGCAAGGCCAGCCAGGTAATGGTTACTAATGGTGGCAAGTATGCAGTGTTCGTTGCCTTCGCCGCCTTGTGCGACCCGGGTGATGAAGTCATTTGCCCTGCTCCTTTTTGGACCACCTACCCCGAAGCCATCACCTTGGCCGGGGGAGTGCCCGTGGTTGTTGACACCACTGAAGAATCTGGTTTCCGAGTAACCGTGGAACAACTTGAACGTGCGCGCACGCCTCGCACCAAAGTGTTGTTGTTCGTTTCGCCCGACAACCCAAGTGGTTCCGTGTATCCGCCAGAAGAAGTTGCTGCCATTGGAAAGTGGGCAGTTGAGCACGGCATCTGGGTCATTACCGATGAAATTTACGAGCACCTCACGTACGGCAAGCACCAGTTCAGTTCGATGCCAACACTCGTTCCTGAAATTGCCAACCAGTGCGTCATCGTAAACGGTGTTGCAAAGACTTATGCAATGACTGGTTGGCGCGTGGGCTGGATGATTGGCCCAGACGATGTCATGAAAGCTGCAATTAATTTCCAGTCGCATTCCACAAGCAACGTCTCGAACGTTGCACAAATTGCTGCACTAGCTGCGGTGAGTGGCGACCTTGAAGCAGTGAAGATGATGCGCACAGCATTTGAGCGTCGTGGAAAAACGATGCACAAAATGTTGAGCGACATTGCCGGCGTGACGTGCCTTGAACCAGAAGGTGCTTTCTACTGCTTCCCAC
>CAMBPP010000159.1 GCA_945869715.1 Bifidobacterium breve | reverse complement strand
ATCGATGGGCTCACCTCCGATGTTGAAGGTTTGCTGAATGTCACTTTCACTGCAAAGGCAGCAGTGACCGAAGCCGAATTGGCTGCAATGCTCGTAGGTGAGCGCGACGTTAATGTTGAAATAGATCGTGCAGTGAACACGCTTTTGCCAACAGGAATACAAGAGATTCTTCCTGCAGGAAAGCACACGCTTACTTCGGCTCAAGTAGCGGGCATTCTTGCTTCGAATCAAGCAGGTGCACCAGAGTCTGATCGTCTTCCCATCATTAAATCTTTATGGGTAGGCATTGCTGGCGCAGGACTAAATATTGCAACAACGCCTTCCGAAGTTGGGGTTACTGTCACGACCCTTGCCCCAGCGCTCACCGTGCAAGACTTTTTGCAACGCACTCTCACTGGGGAAGTGCAAGTGTGGCAATTTGCTGCCAATGCCATTCCCGAAGGCGAACTGAACCCCACGAACTCCGACATGTATGCGCTCGACAAGGCAGAAGTCATCATGGTGGTTGCAAGCGTGGCTCCTTCGTCGGTCTCGTCGCTCTATGCCACCATCAACGTGCAAATTGACAGCGCCTTTACCGATGCCACAATTACGCGAGAGGCTGTGTTGCGCTTGTCGATGCTGGGTGTGAACGTCGTATTAGTGCGCGAAGTAACTGGTGAGCCGGTTGCAGAAACCGTTGTGCAATACAGCGACGACCCAGTACGCGCCGAAGTAGAGAGTTATTCCTCAATATTTGGGCCTCTTTCTCCAAAGCGAGTAACTCAGCAAGTAGAAGGCGTCGATGCCCGTATCGTTCTAGGTACCAACTTTAGAGATTTCATCGCTGGCCAACCTTCGGGTGGCGGTATTACCACTTCGACCTCCATTGCGGTCGATGAAAGTGAACAAACGTCGTGACCAATACATCCGATATACAAGTGCCCAACTACGACGTCTCGTCAAAAGACTTTGCAATTGAAATTGCTCGCATCACCGACGACAAAAAAGCCGATGAGGTACTTGTGCTCCACGTAGGGGAAGTGCTCGGCATCACAGAGTATTTCGTGCTTTCTGGTGCAAGCAACCCGCGCTTAGTAGGTGCAATTGCCGATGAGGTGACGTCGAAAATGCGCGAGCGTTACGGCCGTTCACCTATTCGCACCGAAGGAATTCGCGAACAAATATGGGTACTTGTTGACTATGGCGATGTAGTGTTGCATGTGTTCGCCGAGGAAACTCGCCGCTTCTATGAAATCGAGCGTTTGTATAAAGATGTTCCTAAGGTTGAGTGGCAAGAGCCTTCTCGCTAGATGGTTTTATAGAAAACACAATTGCGGCGGAACACGCAGTAACAAACACAATCAGTATCGGTGCGTTCGACGAGTCGAATGTAGTTTTTAACCATCCAGAAAAAATTGGGCCGAGAGCAGCACCGAGTGTGGTGATTAATCCGAACCCTCCCATGACGGTCCCAAACACTTCTGGTTGCACAATGTCACGCGCAGCGACACCGTCAAGTGCCGAGAGTGCACCAAGTGTGATGCCTGCGAACACGACGTATGTGACTGCAAAAGCGATGTTTCCACTGCCAAGTAAAAACAGTGCCGAAACGCCAAGCACGTATCGCGAAATAATAATCAATCGCGGGGCAGTAAATTTCCTGATGGCAGGAACAAGTGGAATCCGACCCCCGAGTTGCATGAATCCGCGCACACTTGCAAGTAGCGCTGCTGTGCCCGTAGAAATTCCAGCCGCAGTCATGGTTGGCACCTGAAACACAAGAAGTGTGCTTGCTGCTATTGAAGAAAGAAAGGCGCCAATAGTAAACAAGCGAAGCCGTGAGCTGCCGAGTGCACTTCGGAGGGATGTGATTAATGACGGGGGCTTTGCGGTAGTGGCAACCTCTACATGGCACACCAGGGCGGCAATGAAAAATGAAATCATGGTCAGTGCAGCGGGCAAACGCACCGCGGTTTCCCACCCGTAGTGAGCCCGTAAAACCTCGGTCAGCGGAATCATCACTGGAGAACTCAATGCTCCCCAGATAGTCAGTCTCGTTATGGCTCGAGTGGAATCGGTTGAAGCAAGTCGTACAGCTAATGGTTGAGTAAACGAGTAAAAACCTGCCGCACCTATGAGCCCGCCGCCAAGCGCATACATTGCGAGAAACATCGTGCCGGTGGCGTACGAACTTGCGAAGTAAAAAGTTGCTCCGATCGGCCCAATGATGCCCAGCACTGCTCGAGGTCCAATGACGTCAAGTCGTCTACCTGTGAGAACGGCGCCAATTCCCGAAAGTAACTGCGCAAGTCCAAATGTGATGCCCAGTGTGCTCGCCGAAACTCCGTGAAAATTGGACAGATCTGTAAACAGAACTCCGAAGCCATAAAACCACGTGCCATACGCCACGACGGTCAAAACTCCGAGTGAAGTGAGGGGGAGCACGTCTCAAATTACCTTAAAGAATGCCTGCAATCAAACGCTAGGCTCTTCTCATAATTTGGGGGCTGTAGCTCAGTTGGCAGAGCGCTTGCATGGCATGCAAGAGGTCAGGGGTTCAATTCCCCTCAGCTCCACCAAACTACTCAAGATACAAATTCGCATAGTCTGAGTGAGTGTCAACAACAGGTTCGCTGCCAACGAGAAGTTTCGATAGTCACAGCAAGAATGTTGTGGTTTCGCCTGGAGGGCAGCGTGTGCATCGCGACCACCTCGCACAAAGTGAAGTGGTGCAGGCAGGCTTCAACGAGGTGCGTGAAGGCGTGTGGAGCCTGGTGGGCAATGGGCTGTCGAACCAGACCTTCATCTTTGCTCCCGATGGTGTCATTGCAATTGATACCGGGGAGTCTGAAGAGGAGATGCAAGAAGCATTGCGCCGTCTGCGTGAAGTAACCGATGCGCCCATTGCGGCCGTTATTTACAGCCACTTTCATTATGTAGAAGGCACTACCGCAATTTTTAAAGAGGCTAATCATGTTTCGCCCTTACCCATTTATGGCCATGAGAAAATTGCCTACAACAAGTCGCGGGCGAGCGGTGAAATTGCGCCGGCCTACGCACGTGGCATCGTTGAGCAGTTTGCAGTGGTAATGCCTGCCGATGGGCCAGATGGGTTAGTGAATGTGGGGCTGGGTTTTTGGTACAGAAACCCCGCATTTAGCACCATTACGCCAGGTTATTTGCCTGTAACTCACCCAGTAGGGGAGAGCGCATCGCTCACTATTGCTGGGCTGAAAGTTGAAATGAAACATTCGCCGAGTGATTGCGATGACTCGGTAAATATGTATTTCTCGGCATTGGAAACTTGTGTGCACAACTCCGTTTGGCCAACTGTTTTTAATGTATTTGCTATTCGTGGTGAGGAATATCGTGACC
>CAMBPP010000158.1 GCA_945869715.1 Bifidobacterium breve | reverse complement strand
CAGGGTTTCAACTCGTTCTTATTTTGTTGGCCTGCCTATTGGGCTCAATGGTTTTGTCGGGCGCAGGTGCAGTAGCCCTCGAACGAGCCGCATACCGCCCGCTACGTGGCTCCGGCGATCCATTTGGTGCAGTGGTGTTGGCATTCGTTACCGCATTTGTTGTGGGGCTTGTCTTCTTTGATACACCTAAGTCGAATCTCATTTTCGGAATCATTGGCACTGGGCCAATTGCATGGATGTATCTCAATATTTTCCGTCGTGGACGTCAGGCACCGCGTTTAGCTTTTCTTATTTCAGCAATTGGAGCTTCAACTGCAATTACTGAGGCAGTGGCTATTTGGGGACCACGCGACCGCGAGCAATACCAGACCCCACGCGTTTTAGAGAAGAAAACTCTTTTTAAATTATTCGGAACCGACATTCGTATTGACTATGTCATCGTCATTATTGGTGCATTACTCATGATGACCGCATTGTTGTTGTTTGTGAATCGCACGCGCCTCGGTCGTGGTGTGCGTGCCGTTGCTCAAGATGTTGAAACGGCAAAAATATTAGGAGTCAATGTTGACTTCGTTATTTTGATTACCTTCTTGCTTGGCGGGGTCATGGCCGGTGGTGCCGCAATGATGTTCACCCTGGTGTACGACCAGTCGAAGTTCAACATCGGGTTCCTACTTGGCGTGAAGAGTTTTACTGCGGCAGTGCTGGGTGGCATTGGAAACCTGAAAGGTGCACTGCTTGGCGGACTTGTTCTTGGCCTTGCAGAAAACTATGGCTCGGCACTTTTTGGTGGGCAATGGAAAGACGTCATTGCCTTTGTGTTGTTACTTGTGGTGTTGATGTTCCGCCCAACGGGTCTTTTGGGCGAATCGTTAGCTAAGGCGCGTGTATGAGTTTGTCTGAATCATTGAGGAGCGTTACCTCTGGTGCACGTTCTGTTTCGCGTCTAGGTGAAGCTTTGGGTAAACAGTCGCGCTCGGTGCGTTGGTCATTTGGTGCCATTTGCATTCTTGCGTTGTATCTCTTGCCGTGGTGGCCAAATGTGCCAGTACTTGGTTGGATTGTTGAAACGCCTGGAACAAGTTTCCCGAGCGTGCTCACCGACCAGGTAGTGATTTTCGTTTTGGTGGCGTTGGGCTTAAACGTTGTGGTGGGCCTTGCCGGGCTTCTCGACCTTGGCTATGTAGGTTTTTATGCTGTTGGTGCATACACGGTTGCCATTTTGTCGAGCCAACATGCCAACTTGCCGTGGCTGTTGTGCATGCCTATTGCTGTTTTGGTGTCAATGCTGGCCGGCGTCATTTTAGGAACACCAACATTGCGTCTACGTGGCGACTATTTGGCCATCGTCACGCTTGGCTTCGGCGAAATTATTCGCATAACTGCAAACAACGTGGAATGGCTTGGCGATAGCCGTGGCATTAGCAACATTGCTACTCCGCCAAGTATTGGCCCATTGAAGTTCACTGTGCTCGACGCGAAGCCATATTTCTTTTTAGGTCTGACCATTATTTTGATTGTGATTTTCTTGTTGCGCCGTTTGGAAAATAGTCGCGTGGGTCGTTCATGGAATGCCATTCGCGAAGACGAAGATGCGGCAGAACTCATGGGCGTCGATACCTTCAAATTCAAATTATGGGCCTTTGCCATTGGTGCCGCAATTGGCGGTCTTGCGGGCTCGCTGTATGCCGGCAAGGTGCAATTCATTAACCCAAGCAACTTCCCGTTGCAATTATCCATTCTCTTCCTCGCAGCAGTAGTGCTTGGTGGAGCAGGAAACATGTGGGGTGCAGTTGTAGGTGGTGCGTTGGTGGCGTGGATGCCAGAGCGCTTCCGTGGTTTTGCCGACAAGCGCGTGTTTGTGTTTGGTGTGGCACTGGTGTTAGTGATGGTTTTTCGCCCACAGGGTCTCATTCCGCGCAAGATTCGTAAAGAGCGGTGGCTGGAATCGTGGAAACCGTCTACGGAAACTGCGCTTGGGCACAAAGAGTGACCATGAGCGACAATCTTTTAGAACTCGATCATGTCACTATGCAGTTCGGTGGCGTGACAGCGCTTGACGATGTCACCTTTGCTATTCGTCGCGGTGAAATTCTTGGTCTCATTGGGCCGAACGGGGCAGGAAAAACAACCTGCTTTAACGTGATGACGGGCGTGTATATGGCAACCAGTGGTGCAGTGCTATTCGATGGCACATCGCTAGCTGGCTTCAAGCGTTTTCAAATTACCAAACGTGGCATTGCACGTACATTTCAAAACATTCGCTTGTTCCCCGACATGACCGCAATTGAAAATGTCATGGTGGGCGCCGACGCCAATCATCGCACCAGCGTGGGTGGGGCACTTCTTGGTTTGCCTCGTCATCATCGCGAAGAAGCAGAAGGTCGCAACACGGCAATGGAGTTGCTCACCTTTATGGGCATTGCCGACCGTGCTGGCGATGCTGCGCGTAATTTGCCTTACGGTTACCAACGTCGCCTAGAAATTGCTCGCGCACTCGCTACGAAACCACAACTCTTATGTCTCGACGAGCCTGCTGCTGGCTTTACCCCTGCAGAGAAAATTGAGTTGATGGAACTCATTCGCAAAATTCGTGACCAGGGATACACGGTGCTGCTCATCGAACACGACATGAGTTTGGTCATGGGAGTAACCGACCGCATTGTTGTGCTCGACTTTGGCAGAGTTATTGCTACTGGCACTCCAAGTGAAGTGCAAGACAATCCTGCAGTGGTTGCCGCATATTTAGGAGTGCCCGACGATGATGCTTGAGGTGCAAGATCTACGGGTTGCCTACGGCAAAATTGAAGCATTGAAAGGTATTTCTTTCAATGTCAACGAAGGCGAAATTGTTACCCTCGTTGGTGCAAATGGTGCTGGTAAAACCACAACCATGCGTACCATTTCGGGCCTGCGCAAAGTAGTGGGTGGCAGCGTTATTTTTGAAGGCAAAGACATTACGTTTATGCCTTCACACGAACGAGTGAAGTTGGGTATTTGTCAGTCGCCCGAAGGTCGTGGAATTTTCCCAGGAATGACTGTTCGAGAGAATCTCGACATGGGCACCTACACGCGCAAAGATCACAAATCGAGTGCTAGAGATGCCGACTTCGCACGCGTGTTGGAACTCTTCCCACGCTTGGAAGAACGCATTACACAATTAGGTGGAACTCTCTCTGGTGGTGAGCAGCAAATGCTTGCCATTGGTCGTGCACTCATGAGCCGCCCGCGGTTGTTGTTGCTCGATGAACCTTCAATGGGTCTTGCACCAAAACTTATTGCACAAATTTTTAACATCATCACCGAAATTAATAAGCAGGGAACAACTGTGCTTCTTGTCGAGCAAAATGCATCGCAGGCTTT
>CAMBPP010000157.1 GCA_945869715.1 Bifidobacterium breve | reverse complement strand
AAAATTATTTGGGACTACTGCGGCATGGAGCGCACCGAACAAGGTTTGGAAAAAGCCCTGTCAGAACTTCCTGCCCTATACGACGAGTTCAAAAAAGATCTTCGTGTAACAGGCAGCGGTGAAAGCCTCAACCAAACGTTAGAAAAAGCGGGTCGCGTCGACGACTTCTTCCAACTCGGCATGTTGATGTGTCGCGATGCTCTCGAGCGTCAAGAAAGTTGCGGCGGTCACTTTCGGTCGGAATATCAAACAGATGAAGGCGAAGCGTTGCGTGACGACGACAAGTTCTGTCACGTAGCTGCCTGGGAATGGTCGGGCGATCCGATGACCGCAAAACGCAACATTGAAGAACTCGAATTTGAAAATGTCCATCTCGCAACACGGAGCTACAAGTGAGTAATCATCTCAAGGACATCATCCTTAAAATTTGGCGTCAAAATGGCCCGCAAGACTCAGGTCATTTTGAAACGCACAAAGTCGACGAAATTAGCGATGAAGCATCATTTCTAGAAATGCTCGACTACCTCAATGAGCAACTCATTACCGAGGGAAAAGAAGCCATTGTTTTCGACCACGACTGCCGTGAGGGTATTTGCGGAACATGTTCACTCATGATCAATGGTCAAGCGCATGGTCCGGAGCGCAGTACCGCTACATGCCAATTGCACATGCGCAAGTTCTCAAGTGGAGCGGAAATTGTTATTGAGCCATGGCGTGCTGCAGCGTTCCCCATCATTAAAGACCTCATGGTCGATCGCTCTGCATTTGACCGCATTATCGAGTCGGGTGGCTTCATCACCTCCGTCACCGGTGGTGCTCCAGACGCGAACCTCATTCCCATTCCGAAGCCAGTAGCCGATTCTGCAATGGACTCTGCGGCGTGCATTGGCTGTGGCGCATGTGTGGCAGCGTGCCCGAATGGTGCCGCCAACCTATTTACCTCGGCGAAAATTGCGCACCTCAACTTGCTTCCCCAAGGTCAAGCAGAGCGCTATAAGCGTGCTGAATCAATGATTGAAAAAATGGATGAATATTTCGGCTCCTGCACGAATCACGGGGAATGTGAAGCTGCTTGTCCAAAAGAGATTTCCGTCGATGTTATTGCCCTGGCAAATGCCGATTATCGCAGGGCAAAACTTAAGAACAGGAAATTCATTAGTCGAATCTAGTGGGCTAACGTGAGGCTATGACCCTCCATGTCGCGCCTTCTCATTTACCCACCACGCTAGGTGGGCTCCGTACATCGGGCTGGATCTCTCGTCCAGTCAAAGAAGAATTACGGCGTAATGCCATTGCAAAAATCGCAAAAGGCGAACCACTTTTTGCTGGCGTATTGGGATTCGAAAATACCGTCATGCCGCAGTTAGAGAACGCGCTTCTTGCTGGGCACGATGTGGTGTTTCTTGGAGAGCGTGGGCAAGCAAAGTCACGCATTATTCGTTCACTCACTGGGTTGCTCGACGAGTGGATGCCCATCATTGAGGGTAGCGAAATTAATGACGACCCGTATGCACCTGTCTCGCGACATGCGCGAGATCTTGTTGAGCAGTTGGGTGAGTCAACGCCTATTGCATGGGTGCATCACTCTGAGCGTTTCGGCGAAAAACTTGCTACACCCGATACATCAATTGCCGACCTCATTGGTGAAGTTGACCCCATCAAAGTTGCAGAGGGTCGCTACCTGAGCGACGAACTTACTTTGCATTACGGGTTGGTGCCCCGCACGAATCGTGGAATTTTTGCCATCAACGAATTGCCAGACCTTGCTGAACGCATTCAAGTGGGTTTATTAAACGTGTTGGAAGAGCGAGACGTTCAAATTCGTGGATACAAAATTCGACTTCCACTCGATGTGCTGTTGGTAGCATCGGCAAACCCCGATGACTACACAAACCGCGGACGCATTATCACTCCGTTGAAAGATCGTTTTGGAAGTCAAATACGTACGCACTACCCGTTGGAAGTGGCAACGGAAGTAGCCATTATTGAACAAGAATCTCGGCCCGCAAGTATTGGCGATGTTGAGGTCGTGGTTCCCGACTTCATGAAAGAAGTCATTGCAACGTTCAGTCATCTTGCGCGTCAAAGCAATCACATCAGCCAACGCAGTGGCGTCAGTGTTCGTTTATCGGTAAGTAACTACGAAATTATGTGCGCCAATGCTGTTCGTCGTGCATTGCGAGCTGGTGAAACCAATGTTGCCCCACGTGTGAGCGACCTGGAAGCACTTGCTGCATCTACATCTGGAAAAGTAGAAATTGAATCGCTTGAAGAGGGCCGCGAAGGCGCAATTCTTGAGCAAATTGTGAAAGCAGCTGTATTGCAGGTCTACAAACGTCTTGCTACTCCTGCCACTGTGCACATCGACAAAGTCAATGAAATTCTTGCTGCCTTTGAGTCGGGCGCGCTGGCCCATGCAGGCGAAGACATCACTTCGTCGCAACTCGTGCAGTTACTTTCCGACATTCCTGCATTGAAGTCGGTCGTAGAAGTATTTGTAGGCACCAATGCAAACCCGGCAGTTTTGGCGAGTGGTGTGGAGTTTGTGCTTGAGGGTCTGCACCTCTCCAAACGATTGAATAAAGATTCTTCAGGAGTGCGTGCTACGTATCGCGCTAAAGCGTGAGTAGTCAGATCATTTTGTGAAGAACCTCATCATCACCGGTGGCTGGGCACATGAGTTTTCAGACAGCGCTGTAGTTTTGAGTGAGGTTTTAGCGGCGCAACCCGTCAATGGCGCTTCTGTACATTCTGCGGTTGTTGATGGCATCGACAATGCAATTCAGGCATTGCAAGAAGGTCAATTTGATGTGGTCACGGTGTATGCCTGCTGGTTCACCATGACCGACGAGCGCTACACCCCTGAACAGCGTGCGCAGTGGGCAAGAACGACCCCAGTAGAACTACGTGAGGCTATTGCAGCACATGTGAAGCGGGGTGGCGGGTTGCTGGTGCTGCATACGGGCATCATTTGTTTCACCGACTGGCCGGAATGGCCGCACTACATCGGAGGAAGTTGGAACTGGGGTGCATCGTGGCACCCTGCCGTTGAAGTATTCGCGGCACGCTGGGCAAGCACGTTACGCGCACCACAACAGCAACCCATTGTGCATGATCTTGGCGAAATTGTGGTGGAAGACGAGCGTTATTGCGAACTTGGCGTGGGCCCGTACGCACAGGTGCTTTTAGAGTCCGACGGCCCAGAGGGAGTTCAAGCCTCCATGTGGACACACGAACAGGGTTCGTCGCGAGCCGTTTTTAGTTCACTGGGGCACGACCACCGGTCGCTTAATAATCTGCAACACGGCCGGCTTCTGCGCCGCAGTATTGCGTGGGTCGGGCAACTTTCCGACACCGTTGTACGAGAGGTGCATTAAGCAACTACCATTCCATC
>CAMBPP010000156.1 GCA_945869715.1 Bifidobacterium breve | reverse complement strand
TGTCGTCAATTTCGTAATGAACTTTTAGAAGACGGCAGCACAACAGGCTTTCGTTGGGTGCACGGTGAAAATGATGGGCTCCCCGGGCTCATTGTCGACCAATACAGCAACACGGTTGTGGTGAAGTTGTACAGCGCAGCATGGTTTGCGCACTTGGCAAGTGTGGTGGAAGGAATTGTTGCTGTATCTGCACCCGAACGCATTGTTTTGCGGTTCTCTCGCACGGTGCGTGCAGGAAACACTTTTGGTCTGGAAGACGGAGCAACTATTTACGGCAGCGCCCCTGAAGCCCCCATTATGTTTTTGGAAAATGGATTGCACTTTGAAGCCGATGTGGTGCAGGGGCATAAAACAGGGCACTTTCTAGATCAACGTGACAACCGTGCAATTGTGCGCAAGATGGTGGAAGAACAAGTGCAAGGCGGCAATGCACGATGCAGTGTGCTTGATGTTTTTTCTAGCACTGGGGGGTTCACAGTGTCGGCGGCTGCGGGCGGTGCCGCAACGGTACATATGGTCGATGTCAGCGGTCCAGCATTGGGAACTGCGCATCGCAACTTGGCGCACAACACACAGATTCCTGCTATAGGGCGGTGCACTGTGACCGATATTCGTGGTGATGCATTTGCCATGTTGGAAGAAATGGTTGACGAAGGGCGAACCTTCGACGTTGTTATTTTGGATCCACCATCATTTGCGCAAAATCAAGAATCGGTACATCGAGCACTTGGTGCATATGAGCGACTCGCAAAATTGGGGATGGCTCTCACCGCCAATGGAGGCACGTTGGTGCAGGCATCATGCTCGAGTCGCATAGATATAGATCAGCTCATCGACGTTGCCGACGCGGCAGCCCGCGCAAGTGGGGTGTACCTCGACGAAATACGTCGCACCGACCACCCCACCGACCACCCCATTGGTTTTGAGTTTGGGGCGTATTTGAAGGCGTTGTATTTCACCATTTCACATGTTTAGGGCATTAGTTCTGGGCGCATTCAAGGCTTATTGGGAAACTTTCACTAGCCTGTCCTCTACGTAAGCGGAAGGCTGGGAATGAGCGGAAATTCGGTGTTCCGACACCAACACAGTGGAGTGCTGAGCATTGCAGCAGTGGAAGCGCCTCATGTTGTCACCTCCGACTGGATTGATGAGCAGCTCGCCGAGACGTATCAACGCAATGGTCTGCGGGCAGGCTTACTTGCTGGCTTGGCAGGTATCGAAGAACGTCGTTGGTGGAATACAGATGTTTCTTTTGCCGATGCTGCTGCAATGGCGGGGAAGGCAGCTATTGAAAAAGCCGGTATTGACCCCAGTGAAATTGGTGTGCTCATTTCTACTTCTGTATGTAAAGAACATCTCGAGCCATCTATTGCATGTTCGGTACATCACCAGCTCGGTCTTTCTTCAGCTTGTTTAAATTTTGATATTGGAAATGCATGTCTAGGTTTTGTTAATGCGATGCATGTTGCTGGCACCATGCTCGATGCGGGAACGGTGAAATACGCTCTTATTGTGGACGGCGAAGGAAGTCGTTACACGCAAGAGGCCACGCTGAATCGTTTAAGTAGTGCAGAGTCCACAGCGGGTGATGTTTTTGCAGAGTTTGCATCGCTCACACTGGGCTCTGGTGCTGCAGCAATGGTGATGGCACGAAGCGATAGGCATAAGGAAGTACATAAGTTCGTTGGTGGTGTCACTCGCGCCGCAACTCAACACAATTCGTTGTGCGTAGGAAGCCTCGATCGCATGACTACCGACACCCATGGGCTATTAGTTGCAGGTCTCGATCTTGCTGCCGATGCATGGGCCGATGCAGCAGATGATTTCAATTGGTCTCAAGGCCTCGACTGGTACATCGTGCATCAGGTAAGCAAAGTGCACACCACAATGTTGTGTGACCGACTCGGCATTAATTCAGCAAAAGTACCGCTCACCTTTCCTCAATACGGAAATGTTGGTCCGGCTGCTATTCCCATCACCTTGGCAAAAGTACAAGATCAAATTCAGCCAGGTGAGCGAGTGTTGTGCATGGGCATTGGCTCGGGCCTGAACACCAGCCTCACTGAAATTCTTTGGTAATACCTTGGAGCAGTGCATGCCTCCATCTCGGCGCGAGCTCGAGGAGTTTGGTGTGCCCCCCGAGTGGTCAAGCGTTGTAGAGGTTCCGAGCCACGACGGGGCGACGTATTCATGGCACGTACTGCAACGACCTGGAACAAGTGAAAATGCGCCTGTCGTACTTTGTTTGCACGGCAACCCCACATGGTCATTTTTGTGGTCGAGGTTATTTCATGAACTGAATAGCGATGTTCGCATTATTGCCCCCGACCATTTGGCGATGGGGTATTCACAAAATACAGGACCTCGTAGTTATGAAACTCGAGTAAAAGACATTGAAGATCTTTTACGCACACTCAATATTTCAGAACCTGTTTGGATCGTTGCACAAGATTGGGGAGGTGCGCTGGCCATGGGCTACGCAGTGGCACACCCCAACAGTGTGGCGGGGCTTGTGCTATCGAATACCGGAATAGCAATTCCCGAAGGGCGTCGTGCGCCGCTACTTATTAAAATTTCTGCTGCAAGTGGCATGCATCAATTCATTACGCAACGTACACAGCTGTTTGTGAAGGGAACCCCTCTTCTTCCCGGACATTCGCTGACCAAAGTGCAACGCAAGGCGCTTGCCGCGCCCTATAAGAAGGCACATGCACGGCAAGGAATAGCTGGCTTTGTGGCAGAAGTGCCGTTCAATGAAAAGCACCACAATCACCAAGTGCTCACAGACATTGCTGAGCAACTGCCACATCTCAACATTCCTGTGCGGCTCATATGGGGGGCAAAAGACCCTGTTTTTAACGACGACTTTGCCGATGACCTTCTACGTAGGTTTCACAATGTCGCACTCCATCGCATCGCCCGAGCAGGTCACCTTGCGGTATTGGAAACGTCTATTGCATCATTTGTCGAAGATGCAATGCAAGACACCACAATTCAGAAATTAGCACCGCTGTCTTTGGGTGAATCAGAACCGTTATGGGGCCGGTTAGAAGAAACTGAACGGGCTCATGAACTTGCGGTGCATGATGCAGCTGCTCAGGAGAGTGTGACATTTGGTGAATTTTCTGCTCGTGTTGCAACTTATGCCCAAGAATTACACCGGCAAGGAGTGCAGCGCGGCCAACGTATTGCCGTGCTGGTTCCGCCAAGTATCGACCTCATTGCAGTGGTGTATGCAGCATGGAGAATAGGTGCAGTCACTGTCATTGCCGACCGTGGGTTGGGTCTGCGCGGTTTAGGAAACGCTGTTCGCTCGGCACGTGTGCAACATGTAGTTGGGCCTCAAAAAGCTTTGCTGGCAGCGCGTGCACTGAGATGTGCTCCGCACGCATTTTTTATTGCGCTCAGTGAA
>CAMBPP010000155.1 GCA_945869715.1 Bifidobacterium breve | reverse complement strand
GAATTTGAACAAGCAATGCATCTCATTGCAGATGGCACCGTTGACGTTTCTCCAATGGTCACTGGCCAAGTGGGGCTAAACGATATAGCGCAAGCATTTAGTGATCTGTCACAACCAGATCAGCACACCAAAATTATGGTGATGCCACTTATGGCATAATAAGTAGATGTCATCTACTCCCGTCTCAGTTTCTCGCGATGTTTCAGCAACACCAGAGCAGGTGTGGAAACTTGTAACCGATCTTCCGCGGATGGGTGAGTGGTCGCCTGAAAACCGAGGCGGCACCTGGGTGAAAGGTGCTACCGGTGCTGCGCTAGGTGCACACTTTGCTGGCAAAAATAAAAATGGCAAGAAATCTTGGAACACAAAAGTTGTGGTGAATGCCTGTGATGAGCCTCGCAAGTTTTCGTTTGCCCTCACCGTAATGGGCGCAAATTGGTGTGACTGGGTTTTTGAAATTGAACCAACAGCAAGCGGCTCGCGAGTGACGCACAGTTGGGTTGACCACCGAAAGACATGGCAAGACAAGTTGGGCAAGTTGGTCAGTGGAGTTTCCGATAGAGCAAGCCACAACAAGGCAAATATGGAAGTCACTCTCGAACAATTAGCGCAAGCACTGAACGCCTAAGGTTGGCTGATGACTCTTGTGCAGCTTTCAAAAGACTCCATTGACCTTGGCATTGTGGTGAGCGATGCCGACAAGGCGTTGGCGTTTTACCGCGATCTTTTGGGGTTCACATTGCAGGGTGAAATGCCTATGCCAGGTGGAGCAAAAATGTATCGACTCTTGTGTGGCACCTCGCTTCTCAAAATTATTCACGCGCCAGGCGATTTGTCAGGAGCGGCAAAGGGTGGCATTACCGGGGCACTCGGACTCCGCTATTTCACCATGTACGTCACCAATTTGCAGGAAATTTCCGATCGTTGCGCTGCCGCTGGCTACAACGTGGCCATAGCGCCGGTCACTATTCGCCCAGGGGTCACCATTGCCATGGTGGAAGACCCCGACGGCAATTGGGTGGAGTTCCTAGAGACCTCTGCGACATAAATAAGGGGCATTTTGAGAAGTGCCTGACGTAGTGTGAGGGGAGACTTTGACCCCTATAAGGAAACACGCCATGCCAAAAGACATCATGCAATCTCACAAATTGGCCAACGTGTTATACGACATTCGTGGCCCAGTGCTCGATGAGGCCAAGCGCCTTGAGGCCCAGGGTCATCGCATTATCAAGTTGAATATTGGTAACCCTCAGCCTTTTGGTTTCGAGACGCCACCAGAAATTTTGGTTGAGGTAGTACGTACCCTGCCGACGTCGCAGGGCTATTCCGATTCTCAAGGGTTGGTGTCTGCTCGCACAGCAATTGTTCAGCATTATCAAGAGCGTGGCATCGATATCACCGATGTTGACGATGTGTGGCTCGGCAATGGCGTGAGTGAACTCATTCAAGTTGCTCTCAATGCACTGCTCGATGAGGGCGACGAAGTGCTCATTCCAGCTCCCGATTACCCATTATGGACCGCTGCTACCAGTTTGTCGGGTGGCAAGCCTGTGCATTACTTGTGTGACGAGTCGAGTGATTGGATGCCCGACATTGAAGACATGCGCTCGAAAATTACGAAGCGCACAAAAGCAATTGTCATCATTAACCCCAACAACCCCACGGGCGCTGTGTACAGCCCAGAAGTGTTGCGGAAAATTGCCGACCTCGCAGTAGAGCATGAGCTCATTGTGATGGCCGATGAAATTTACGACAAGATTCTGTACGACGACGCTGTACACACCACCTTCGCCGCTATCGCTCCCGATGTATTCACCATCACCTTTAATGGTTTGTCGAAGGCATATCGCCTTGCGGGCTTCCGTTCGGGTTGGATGGTGATGACAGGCCCACGCCGACACGCAGCGAGTTACATTGAAGGTGTCAGCATGCTCACCAATATGCGGCTCTGTGCCAACGTTCCAGCACAAAACGCAATTCAAACAGCATTGGGTGGCCGGCAAAGTATTCGTGACTTAGTTCTTCCTGGCGGGCGTTTACTGGAACAACGTGATGCAGCAATAAAAACTTTGCGCAGCATTCCTGGGGTGACGTGTGTTGAGCCGAAAGGTGCGTTATATGTTTTCCCGCGCCTCGACCCCGAGGTGTACCCCATTGTGGACGACCGCAAGTTTGTGCTCGATTTCCTGCGTGCCGAACGCGTGCTCGTCGTTCAGGGAACCGGTTTTAACTGGCCTACTCCCGATCACTTACGAATTGTTACTTTGCCGTGGGCCGCAGATTTGGTTGAAGCAATTGAGCGCTTGGGCAACTTCTTGTCCACCTATCAGCCCTCGTAAAAAGTTTTAGCAGTTCAGTGCTGCGGTGAGATGTGCAAATAACTCGTCGTATGTGTTGAGCGCAGGAAACTGCGGAAACTCAGCCGTGATATTGCTTGGCGCGTGAAAGAGAAACCCAGCATCGGCCGCACCGAGCATTGCGGTGTCGTTATATGAGTCGCCTGCAGCTGCTACACGATAGTTCAGCCCTTTAAATGCATTCACCGCGTGTCGCTTCTGATCGGCTTGGCGCAATTCGAAATCGATAATGCGATCATTTTCTACTATGAGGCGATGACAAAAAAGTGTTGGCCAATTCAGCGGTTTCATGAGCGGCCGACCGAATTGTTCAAAGGTGTCAGAAAGAATGATTACTTGAGTGCGCGTACGTAATTCGTCGAGAAACTCCACAGCTCCGGGGAAGGGAGACAGGCCAGCAATTACCTCTTCAATGCGGCTCATGGTGAGACCGTGCTGATTGAGAATTTTAATACGCCCCTTCATGAGCAGGTCGTAATTGGGCTCGTCGCGTGTAGTGCGCTGTAATTCGGGAATACCTGTACTTTCGGCAACTGCAATCCAAATTTCTGGTACCAGAACTCCTTCAAGGTCGAGAGTGACGATGCCTTGTTGAGCCGATGTTGCAACTGCCATGTTTCTATTCTTGCCGATGGGCTGGGCTGGGCCCACTTTTTAAAGTGCGTACTTCATGTGAAAACTGGTCAAATGGGGAAAATACCGATGTTACTCTTTGCCCATGTCGGAAAACTATGAAGATCTCAGTGCCTGTGCTCTTACTCCTGAACTTGAAGAGCAACTGATTGCGTCGCAACAAGAATGTGTTTTTATGTGGGTCAATAAGGCAGGCGACCCATTTGGCGTGGTCATGGCATACATGGCGAAAGACGGAAAAATCTGGATGACTGCTGCTGAAACGCGCAAACGTATTTCAGCCATTCGCCGCCACCCACGTGCTTCTATTTGCATCACCAGTATGGGCAGCAAAATTGGTGGCGGGAAAACGGTCTCGTACAAAGGCAACTGCATAGTGCACACTGGCCGTGATGTTAAAGATTGGTTCTACCCAGAGTTTGCTTCGTATATTCGCCCCGAGAGCCC
>CAMBPP010000154.1 GCA_945869715.1 Bifidobacterium breve | reverse complement strand
GAATTGCTCTTGGTCGACGAGCCATTTGTGGGTCTCGATGCCTCGGGCAAAGAAGCACTTCTTGCCCTCTTCGACCAGGCCGCAGCCGACGGCGCCACTTTGGTGGTGGCCACCCACGAGCTTTCTTTTGTGAACAAAGTGGAGCGCATTATTGCCCTACGCGATGGGGCGGTGATTCACGATGGCCCACAGGGCGATACTGACGTCAACGCCTTGGTGCGCGCCGACGCCACCACGAACGAATAGGGGCACAGATACCCGTCGGGCAGCGCAGAGCGGTAGCCTGCCCACATGCTTGAATATGCAGCCCTCACCAGCAGTGACCCCGCCGACCTTGCTCGCCAAATGACCGAGCGTTCCGCTCAGGGTTGGGAAATTCTGCAAATTGTCACTAGTGGCACCAACATCACCGCCTTCGCCCGTCGCGCCGCCGTTACCGCCCAAGTGGCATCACCCACGGTCAGTACTCCCGTTGTCACCAGTCCAGTCTTCACATCGGTTGCTTCAAGTGTTGGCGATGCCGCTGCTCCTGCCAACTGGTACGCCGACCCAGCAGGTCGTTTTGAATTGCGCTACTGGAATGGCTCCGCGTGGACCGAGCACGTGTCGCGCAATGGTCAGCAGTCCGTCGACCCACCTGTTGCCTAACTCGGCACACGTTTTTCGAAAGACTCTTCACTCAACATGCGCATCACTTCACTTGGCCACGCCGGCATGCTCATTGCCACACGCGACATCACCATCTTGTGTGACCCGTGGTTTGAACCTGCATTTTTCGGCTCTTGGTTTCCCTTCCCACGTAACGACCAGCTCACAAGCGACATCACCGCTGCAATGGAGAACCCCAGCTATCTCTATATCTCTCATATTCACGGCGATCATCTTGACGAAGCGTTTCTTGCGAACCACGTCAACAAAGAAACACCTGTGTTGTTACCCGACTTCCCTACTCGTGAGCTAGAACGCACATTAGGAAAACTGGGCTTTCGCAATTTCATTCGTACACAAAATGGCATTGCTGCGCCACTCGTCAATGGTGTGAGTGTTGCCATTCATATTGAGTCGAGCATTAGCGACGGCCCTGGTGGCGACTCTGCATTGGTTGTAAAAGACGGCGACACCATTGTGGTGAATCAAAATGACTGCCGCACGCACGATCTCGCTGCACTCGCATCACACGGCAAGGTCGAGGTGCACTTTGTGCAATTCAGTGGCGCCATTTGGTACCCCATGGTTTACGAAATGCCCGAAGAAGAAAAGCGTGTACTTGCCACTGCCAAAGTGGAATCACAATTCGCTCGCGCACTTGCCTATGTCGACAAAGTTGATGCACGCGTGGTTGTGCCTAGCGCTGGTCCACCGTGTTTCTTAGACCCCGAGTTGTTTCACCTCAACATGGTGACGGGAAATGAAGTTTCTATTTTCCCGCATCAACCAGAATTCGTTGCACGCCTTACTGCACACAACCGCACTGGCATTCTCAACATGCCCGGCACTGTTATTGATGTTTCGCCGAGCGACGTTGGCATTACTCACCCCGTCAGCGACGAAGCACTGCACAATATTTGGAACAACATTGGTGAGTACCTGGCCGAGTATCAAGCCGACTGGATGCCATGGCTCGCAGCGCATAAAGCCACGTGGCTTGCACCCACCGAAAAGCTGCTGGCCAACATTCAAAGTTGGTTCCGCCCCCTTCTTGCCATGTGCCCCACGGTGTCTATGGGTGCCGGTGGCAACTGCCTTATTCAAACGGTCAGCGCACCAGGCGCAGAGCCCACTGCCGACGACCTGGGCATTTATATTCACTTCGAATATGGCGATGTGCAGAAATACACCAATCAGCCCTACAAGTATCGCTTCATTGTTCAGCGTGAGTTGTTAGAAACCGTTGTTGCCGCAAAAGCCGTCGACTGGTCGAACGCACTTTTCCTCTCGGCACGCTTTCGCGCCAGGCGCGATGGAGATTTCAACGAGAACCTTTATAATTTTTTCAAGAGTTTGTCTGTTGAACGGATGAGCCGCACCGAAATAGAATCGTACCGACGAGCAACAGAGCCCATCATGTCAACAGATGAAGTACAAGTTGGCGATTACATTGTGCAGCGTTTTTGCCCACATCGCCAAGCAGACCTTTCCACATTCGGATCCATTGAAGGCGATGAACTCGTGTGCTCACTGCACGGCTGGCGTTTCGACCTCGCCACCGGCAACTGCAATAGCTCTGTAGGCAAGAGCATCAGCATTCGTAAGCGCGCGTAGCGCACGCTTTATTTCCGCTTGGGACGCAACTTGTCGACAAAGCTCAAAGCTTTTCCCGCAAAGTCATTTGACAAATTGAATCGACGCTTTGCCCAGTCGAATGCCTGCAAGGCTTTTTTATCAGCATAAATGAGTGCGCGTTTTGCACCATCGTCTGGGCGCGCTTTGTAGTTCGTAGAGTGCACTTCTGGCGCTTCTTCTTCGGTGAAATAATACAGCGCCAGCGACTGCCGTGCCACACCTACGGGTGAAGTGAGTGGGTCGGGGTGACCGTGAAATGAATCAGCATCGGTATTGAAAATGAGTACGCGGTTACCAATGGGTGCAACGCGCTTATCGCAACGCTTCATGTCGCGAGTCCACAACTCTAAGTCGCCACCATATTCAGGCAACCAATTCTCATTGCAATACAACAGCAAGTTCACACGTCGGCTCCAATGCCGTTTGTGTGGGTGCACCGAAAAATCGGCATGCATATTTAAGAAGCCGCCTGTAATCGTTTGGTGCATGCCCCCACCTTCAAAGGAAGGGTCGGCAATGAGGCCACTAATGCCCGTGAGGTTCTCCAAGTAAGCAATAAATTCAGGTGAGTTCAATGCTTCTGTTACCTGTTGAATGGTCTCACCCCATGTTTCACTGTGTGAGTTGGCAAACTTTCGCTCATTCACGTGTGTGTAGTTGGTCCACTTGCTGGGGTCTACTGCGGGAAACTCTGTGAGTACTGCAGCAAAAACATCTGGTTGTAAAAAATTTTCTATGACCGTGTGTGCAAAGGGAGAAGCAGCCGCATAGGTGCTCTCGCTCAATGCGCTTTCTAGCGCGGGCGCATTAACAACTGATTCAAGATCATTCTTTAAAATTTCGGATCCCCCCAGATCGGTCTAACGCTTCAGTTCATACAAAAATTGGTAAGCAAACAATTGTGGTCGCACTTTTACCAACACGCGGTCAATTGCGCGAATGGGCTTCAACTTGTTCGACACTTTGCCTACACCACCGCGGTCGGCTACATCAAATGGCAAACCTGTAGCACCTAGACGGTGCACTGTGTACCCGGCTTGTTTCGCTAAGCGTTCGAAACTACGGCGCGTAAAAAAGCGCACATGAGTTCGGTCAAGAATGCCGCGGTTGTCGTAGTCGAATCTGCCAAAAAGAGTGCGCAAGCGCGGGTACCAATG
>CAMBPP010000153.1 GCA_945869715.1 Bifidobacterium breve | reverse complement strand
TTTGTAAAAAGCAATTTGGTCTACGTCTTCAAGACCAGGTACCTCAGAATTGATGCGATGCAATTTTCCAAGCGCAGTACCGAACTGTGCGGGCAAAGTTTTTCTCGCTGATGCGAATTCTTCGTCTCTTAAAATCTTGCGCGCAATGGTTTCGCCTTCAAAGGCATTCACAATCATAAATTGTGTACCCACTGGGTTCTCACCAACAAGGTCACGAGAACTCGCAAGCACACGAGGAACCGGCACCCCAGCCGCATACGCCGCTTCGAGCACACCCACTTCTACATGCATGTCACGCGGTGAGGTCAGACGTTGGCGCTGAATAATGCGCTGTTCGTCTCCCACATGAAAGCTCCATGTTTCGCGTGATGCCCCACCGGTCAGACGACGCATGTGCGTTAGTCCGTCGAGCCCAGTGGCTGCGGTAATGGCCAGTGATAACTCTTCTGGCGTAGAGGGGATACTTTCCACGATGCAACCTTATTACCCGCCACAAGTGATTACTGTGGCAGCGTGGCAACTGACTCTCACTTTGTGCTATCACTACGCAACATCACCCTGCAACGCGATGCCAACACCATATTGAAAGATGTCTCGTGGGAAATCTCAAAGGGTGAGCAGTGGGTGGTACTTGGCGCCAACGGCTCAGGGAAAACCTCGCTCATGCTCATTGCCGCTCTTTACCTGCACCCCAGTGCAGGCGAGGTTGTAGTTGAGGGTGAACGACTTGGCCATACCGGAGTGCGCGAGTTGCGCCAGCGCATTGCCTACAACTCGGCGGCATTTGCGAGCGAAATTCGACCTCAGTTGCTGGCCTTCGAAGTGGTGATGACCGCCAAGAATGCCGCACTGGAAACGTGGTGGCATCACTACGATGCAGTCGACAAAGTGAACGCAGTCGGTTGCCTCAACCAACTTGGCGTAGGGCACCTTGCTGAGCGAGAAATTTCTACCCTCTCTTCTGGTGAGCAACAACGAGTTTTTCTAGCGCGCACACGCATGAATGAACCTTCACTCGTGCTCCTCGATGAGCCGAGCGGCCGGCTAGATCTTGGCGGTCGCGAGCAACTCATTCATGCCCTAGAAGAATCCATTCAGCAATCGCCGCACATATCTACCGCACTCATCACACATCATGTTGATGAAATACCACGAGGCATGACACATCTTCTTGCCTTGAAAGCAGGAGAAGTCATTGCCAAAGGCCCACTTGCAGACACACTCTCTAGTGCACTTCTCACCGAATGTTTTTCCTGGCCACTAGAGCTTATTGAACGCACAGATGGAAGGTTCAGCGCCCAGAGCGCGCAACCAGCGCCATAAGGTTCTCTCGTCCACTTTCAATGTGATCTACCAAAACTTTTTCCAGTAGGCCACCGGTCCACAGAGCACCCCCGTAGAACAACTCCACTCGCAGAGTGATTCCTTCACGACTCTCTATGAGGACGCACGTCATGCGCCACGGGGCATGCTCGCGCCCATCTTTTTCGCGCCTCTCAAACACAATGATCTGTGGTGAATCGGTGGTGCGCTCCATGCGTAAACGTTTTGAGCGCGCAAAGGGTCCGAGTTTGGCCCGCAGTTCAACATCCCAGGCACCTGGCCCAGCTGTTGTTGCCTTGTGCACAAGGGGCATCCACCGCTCGTACTCACCAAGGTCAGAGATAAAAGGGCGAATAGCCGTGAGCGAAGTTGGAGCAACAAGTGTGGCTTCCGTTTTCATTCGCGCATCACTTTTCGCGGCGGTCTTTGTTACCAAAGGCACGATCGAGCAGACCTGGCGCTTTCTTTGGCTCATCGCTATTCAACACCGATACTTCTGCTTCAGCAACAAGCTGTGGCGACCAGGGAATGGCACGAGTCTCTTCCATTAACGGGTCATCTTCAATTGGTGCCTCATCGAGCGGGACCTGATTTTCCTTTGCAAAGAGTTGCGGCTGAATTTTCGACACTTTGCGTCGTACTCCACGTGCAGCAATATCTTCATGCGCAGCGTCACCAGCTGGGGCGAGAAACAACCGCGGAATGTTCTCGCGCTTGTCGTCGATATGCCATCCACGTGGCACCACCAGCGCATTAGCATGACGCCGACACAAAATTCCGGTGCCAAAACTGACGTTCGGGTCGTACGTATTGAGCCACACAGCAAGGACCTGCGTGTTGAAGCCATACGCTACAGAAGCAGGTGCTGAGCAGTCGGGACGTTCGCAAAGCCGTGACACATGATCACGCTAGTACCACATGGCCACGAGATGAGGCTTTACTTTCATTTTCACCATGTCAATTTCTGTCATAATTAAAATGATCTATGCGACAGATACTTCTTCACATTGGGACCTTCAAAACTGGAACAACATCGTTTCAACATTGGTTCAATGACCATTCAGAAGTGCTCTACACCGCAACAGGGGTTCGTTGGCATCAAGGCCAGTTTCCCGATTCAAGAGAAATCGCGGCAATCTGCTTGGATGCCCACAAAGAGACCCCTGCAATGGTCTACGGGTTTTTCCCATCCCGATTTTCTGAGGAATGGTTTACTTGGGCCGCAGAGGTACGCGCCAATATTCAACGTGAAATTGAAAGCAGTAATGACCCAATATTCTTTTCTTGCGAAGCTCTTTGCCTTTTACGCACCGATAGCGAACTTGAACGACTGAAGGAACTGTTTCCAGCAGATCGCACTCACATTATTGTTGCCCTGCGAGATCCAAAAGATTTCCTTTCATCGTGGCGAAAGCATCTTCGGCACGACTTTTATAAAAAAAGCAAAGATCCAACGTCATTTGCATATGTGAAAAAAGATTCTTGGCTTACGGACTACGAAGAATTACACAACGCATACCTCAAACACTATGGGGAACACATCACCACCATTAATTATGATCGCGCTATTGCACTCAACGGTTCAATCATTCCAGATCTCGCAGGCACCTTTAATGTAGATCATCAAACCCTTCCAGAGTGGAGCAATTACTTTCTCAACAAAAGCAATCGTCCTCCGCGTCAACCTATGAAAGGAATTGCTCGACCAATCCATTATTTACGATTTTATATGTGGAAGGCCATCATGAAGTTGAAGACGAAACCATCATCTCGCTGACTTAACGGACACACGCATTGCCCATTCCCTGTCGATCGCGATGTAGTTCAGTGTCCATTGGACATATGGCATCGAAGGGTACGAGCATCTCTACGACACCTGAATGCGGCTGATCGCAATTCACCTCAAACGCTGCTCCACCTGCATCAATATTGACGCACGACCCACCCTGTAAAACATTGTCGGGGGCACCTGGAGGTTGGGGTGAGCTAAAGAGCGACAAAATAATCACCACGAGTGACCCGCACACGATGAAGAGGACAACAAATTTCCATGGGAATCTTGCCGGCTCGAACACCTGCACCGGCATCGGCGCCGACTGTGCGTCAGT
The DNA here is from genome assembly GCA_945869715.1 of Bifidobacterium breve. Classification (GTDB taxonomy): domain Bacteria; phylum Actinomycetota; class Acidimicrobiia; order Acidimicrobiales; family Ilumatobacteraceae; genus F1-20-MAGs119. The sequence continues at coordinate 27 of CAMBPP010000153.1, read as the reverse complement.
TGCACCAAGCCCAATAGTTAAAGTTTT
>CAMBPP010000152.1 GCA_945869715.1 Bifidobacterium breve | reverse complement strand
AGCCGCGATGACATGGGCAGCAGTTACGCAACTGACGTCGTGTTCTGCGGACTCGCCACCAAAGAGAACAATAAGAGGAATGCGGCTAGGAGCGTTCATAATTCTTCCCCCGACGGTACACGCGTGGCGAGAGTTTTACCGCACTCGCGACTTCTCTCGCCACAGAGCAGTATCTTTGGGGCATGCGTATTCCCCTTGCTGAGGTTGCAGGTGTATTGAGCGCATCTGTCGTCGGCAACATGGAAAGTGGTCTGGTAGCGCAAGACGTGTCGTATGACTCTCGACAAGTGGCGCCTGGAAATCTCTTCGTTGCCATTATTGCGCAACGCGATGGGCACGATTTCGTGCTCGATGCAGTTCAGGCGGGTGCCGCTGCGGTTTTGGTTTCTCGTGAAGTGTTGGAGTGCCCTGTTCCGCAGTTAGTTGTGGCCAACACTTCTGTCGCACTCACCGCACTAGGTAAATGGGCTCGCGAGCACGTGAAGTCAACGATAAAGAATCGCATTGTCGGAATTACTGGGTCTGTGGGAAAAACTTCCACGAAAGATTTCATTGCGGCGGTATTGGCAACACAGTTCGTTGTCGGTGCAAGTGAGAAATCTTTAAACAACGACCAAGGTGTTCCGGTGACTTTGCTCAATGCGCCAGAACCCACTGAAGCTCTTGTGGTGGAAATGGGCATGCGTGGCTTTGGTGAAATAGCTCGGCTCGCTGCACTGGTGCAACCGCATATTGGGGTCATTACCGCTGTAGGAGAGTCGCATGGCGAGCGCGTTGGTGGTGTTGAGGGTGTTGCCCGAGCAAAGGCTGAACTCGTTGAGTCGTTGCCCGCAGATGGTTTCGCTGTTCTAAATGCCGACGATGCACGTGTTGCAGCAATGTGCGATAAGACCAGTGCCACAGCTTTTACCTATGGAACCGCTGCCGATGCCGATATGTGTATTTCAGATCTCACCATTAACGGTGACGGGTGCGCTTCGTTCCATGTCTCTTCACAATGGGGAAGTGGAAGCTGCACGCTGGCGGTGCCAGGTAGTCACATGACAAGTAATGCCGCAGCTGCCGTTTTGGTAGGTGCGTTGTGCGGGGTAGCCATTGCAGATGCGCTGCGGGCAGTTGAATCTACGGAAATGTCGCCAATGAGAATGCAGGTACATGCGCTGGCTAATGGCGTATTGCTCGATGATTCATATAACGCAAGCCCAACATCAATGTCGGCTGCGCTGCTTACGTTGTCGAGCATGACAGCAGATCATCGCATTGCAGTGCTTGGGGTGATGGCAGAAATTTCCGATGCAGAAGCACAACACAAAAATATTGCACAACTGGCACAAGATCTAGGAATTGAAGTCATTGCATTTCGCACCGAGCTCTATGGCATACCGAGTTACGAAACATATGTAGAGGTATATGAACTTTTGCAAAAGCGCTCTGCGAACACTGCAATTCTTCTCAAGGGCTCGCGTGTCGCAGGTTTAGAAGCAGTTACTCAGTTACTTCTCGGCAACTAAGTTTTTACGCGCGTCTATCGAGCCAATATTGCACCACCACGCAAGAAAGAGTGCCCAAGCAACGCCGCCAATCAGAACCCAGCGCGCCCCAAAGTGGTCGATCACTGGCCCAAAAATAAGGTTTCCAATGGGTACCGTTCCGCCAAAAGCCATAAACCACAGTGCCATCACTCGGCCTCTCTCATTAGGTGCGAGGCGCGATTGCAAAATGGTGAGCATTGAAGTTGTAGTGACGAGATATGCGATGCCGAGAAAAAATCCAACGATAAATGCTTGTAGGGGAGTTTGTGAAAGCGCGAAGAGTAAAAGAGTGACGGCAAAAGAGGTGAAACCAAATTGCACTACTTTACGTTTGTCTGAATTGACAAAAATGGTGCCAATAGCGAGACCACCTAACGCTGCTCCAAAACCCCAAGTTGCATACAGCCAACGGTAAGTAGAAGAACGTTCGTCGATGCCGAAATTCAAAGAGGCCACTGCTGGGAATAGCCCAACGAACGGAAGTGACAAAAACGCAAAACTGAAAATCGACAAGAGAAGTCTGCGTATTTCGGCTCGTTCGTAGGCAATTTTGAACCCCGTAGTCAGTTGGCGCCACCCTGGCTCGCTCGCGATCGGGGCAATATGCGGAAGTCGAACACGAAGTAATGCACCAATGACAAACAGATAGGTGAATGCGTTCACAAGAAATACCTGTGATGTAGTGAGACCCCATGAAGCAAGCACCGCCACTAATACCGGGCCGAGTACCCGTGAGCCATTAATGACAGTTGAATTCAAAGAAATAGCACCTTGCAGGTCTGATGCCGGAACCAAAGTGGGTAGCGACGCAGACCATGCTGGCGCATTCAGTGCATTGCCCACGCCAACTCCAAATTGTGCAAAGAAAATCATCCAGATTGCCGCGTCGCGAGCAACAAGTGGAAATAGTAAAAGAGAAAATGAAAGTTGCACGCCCTGTGCAAAAATAAGCCATTTTCTGCGGTCAAATCTGTCTGCAAATACTCCGCCTGGAATGGAAAAAAGAAGCATCGGTCCAAGTTGAGCGAAGATAAATAAACCGACGAATGACGCTCTGCCCGTGCGGTGGTATATGTAAGCGGGCAGGACAACATTTTGCATCCATGAACCTACGCTCGACATGAACGAACCAATAAACATCAGACGAAATGGTCGCGATGAAAGCGCCGCTCTAATGCTGCCCGGAGTGTACCGATGCGGCGTGAAGTTACTAGGTGAGTCTTCTGTGGAGTGTGGCATTTGGAGTGGCTTGCGCCAGAAACTAGCCGGCTACAAGTTCAGCATAAGTTTCAAGGACCTGCGGTGGGCCACTGATGAGAAATGTTGTGATGCATGTTTCACGCCATTTCGCCATTTCATCTTTGATCTTGTCTATGGGTCCAACAAGTGCCACATCTTCCACCATCGCCAGTGGAATGGACGCAGCAGCTTCTTCTTTCTTGCCAGCTAAGTAGAGCTCCTGCACTTTCAGGGCGACATCTTCGTAACCCATGCGAGCAAACACTTCAAAGTGGAAGTTGGCGCCGCGTGCTCCCATGCCGCCGGCGTAGAGAGCTAGGAATGGGCGCACGAAGTTTGCACATGCCTCAACGTCGTCGCCAGGAATAAGCATGACGCCGGAAGCAACTTCGAATCGATCTGATTTGCCTACTTCGCCACTTTTTGCAAAACCTTCAGCAAGGCACTTGCGGTAAAAAGCATCTTCTTTCGGTGAGAAAAAGAGTGGCAGCCATCCGTCGCAAATTTCACCTGCAAGCGCAACGTTCTTCGGGCCTTCTGCACCAAGGAAAATAGGAATGTCTTTACGCAACGGGTGAACTGTGCTCTTCAGTGGTTTTCCTAAACCTGAACCACCGCGTAAAGGAATGTCGTAAAACTCGCCGTGAAAGTCGATGGGTTTGTCGCGCTTCAAAATGCTGCGAACCACTTCAATGTATTCACGTGTACGAGCTAGCGGCTT
>CAMBPP010000151.1 GCA_945869715.1 Bifidobacterium breve | reverse complement strand
ACCATCTCTCCCACCATCGACTTCACGGGATACGTCCAAATTTGAGATAAGCGCACATTCGCACCATAGTTCACCGAATAAGCGTCTTCATTTTGAGTGCACTACGGTAGAGACATGCGTACTCGACTCACCGAACTTCTCGACATTGATCACCCCATCATGCTTGCCGGCATGGGTGGCGTCTCGTACTACGAACTGGTAGCTGCGGTTTCTGAAGCAGGCGGCATTGGCACCTTTGGCGCCTCCACCATGAAAACTCCAGAGCTTGTTGAAGAAATGAAACTTGCGCGAGGCGCAACTCAAAAACCATTTGGTGTCGACCTCCTCACGGCGCTTCCCCATCAGGTAGAAGATGGTGTGCGTGCAGTGGTGGAAGGTGGCGCTCGTATTTTCGTTGCCGGCCTTGGCGTGCCGCGCGATGCCATTGACTATCTCCACAAAAACAATGTGCTCGTGGGTTCTATGTGCGGCAAGGTGCGCCATGCTGTGTCGGCCGTTGCAAGTGGTTGCGACTTCGTTGTAGCCCAAGGTACCGAAGGTGGCGGACACACCGGCACAGTTGCGACACTTGCGTTAATACCTCAAGTGGTTGATGCATTAGGTGGAGCCGTTCCTGTTGTTGCCGCTGGCGGCCTTTTCGACGGCCGTGGTCTCGCTGCTTCACTTGCTCTCGGTGCCGATGGCGTGTGGATTGGCACTCGCTTCATTGCGACCCCTGAAGCTCGCGCAGTTCAGGGCTACAAAGAAACTCTGCTTGCCATTCACGAAGATGGCACCGTTATTTCGCGTGGCTTCACGGGCAAAACATGCCGCGTGGTGCGCAACGACTGGACAAACCACTTCGAAGAGCATCCAGAGGAATTGAAGCCCTTCCCGCAACAAGCCATTTACTCCATGGGCGAAGGCGCAAACCACCTCGGCTACCCGAGCGACACTGTTGTCGATGTGAACCGCGAATTCATGCCATGTGGTCAGGGCGTTGGTGCCATCAATTCACTTATTCCTGCTGGGCAAATTGTGCGCGACATTGTTGCGGAGGCGGAAAAATTCTTACGCTCCACACAGAAATACTTTGCTTAAGCACAACAACACATGTGGAAACTGCTGCGCGAGAACCGCGATATACGCCTGCTCTTTATTGCCCAGGTTATTTCATACCTTGGTGACTGGTTCTCTTTTGTAGCACTCGCTGGTCTCGTTGAAGATGCAACGGGTTCAAAATTTCTCGTGTCCCTCGTGATGGTGACATTCTCACTCCCCTCGTTCTTAGCCTCACCCATTGCAGGCCCAACCGCCGATCGATACGACCGCAAAAAAGTTCTTGTTGTGGTTTCCTGCTGCCAAGCCATTGCCGCGTTCGGGCTTCTCACGGCTGGAGATTCGCGCATCTGGATGGTGTTTCTTTTTCAGTCGTCCATCTCTGCTCTCGCTGCTTTTATTGGACCCGCCAGCGGAGCCGCACTTCCCAACCTTGCACGCAACCCTGAAGAGCTCACCAAGGCAAACTCACTTTTTGGAGCCACTTGGGGCATCATGCTTGCTGTAGGTGCCGGTCTTGGTGGATTGTTTTCGCAAGCATTTGGCCGCACTGCCGCATTCGTAGTGAACGGAATTTCTTTTCTCGTTGCCGCAGCACTCTTTGCCGCCATTCACACGAAGATGCAAGAATACCGCACACACCAGCCAGGTGATGCGAAGCAACCTCGCATGCGTCCATTTGACGACATGAAAGAAGCTCTACATTTGGCTCGACAAGACAAAGTGATTTTGGCTCTTGTGGCCTCGAAAACTACTTTCGCCGTTGGAGCCGGCATTGTGAGTCAGCTTGCAGTACTTGCCTCTGACGTTTTTAAATCAGGAGATGCGGGCCGTGGCATGCTCATTGGCGTGCGTGGCATTGGCTCTGGTCTCGGCCCCATCATTGGCGCGCGATTCGTGAAGGGGAACTTACAAAAACTTCTCTTCACCTGCGGCATTGCAGGACTTTTGTTCTCTGTGTTTTATTTGGGCGCTGCGGTCAGCCCCAACATTGCCATTGCCGGTATCTGTGTTGCCCTTGCACACTTTGGCGGAGGAGCACAGTGGACACTTTCTTCCTACGGTCTACAAATACGCTCACCCGACGCAGTGCGTGGTCGCGTTCTTGCCGGCGACTTTGCCATTGTGACCCTCATGCTCAGTTTGTCGAGCGCGGCGTCGGGCCTTCTTGCCGATGCCGTTGGTGTGCGAGTCACCATTGCCGTTTTTGCCATCACGGCAGCAATTGCAAGTATCAGTTACCTTGTACTCACAAAACCTATGAGAGAGAGTCTGCGCACCGAGCAGCAGCATCCATAAGAGTTTTTGCTCGCAAATCGCCCACAAGATTATCGGCGAGTTTGTTCATTACGTATCCAAAGGCAAGTTGACGCTGCGGCTGCAAGAAAGCAACCGAACCTCCAAAGCCCGGGTGACCACAACTTCCCTCACCGACATACGGTGTGAATTCCGATGCAGCCATGTAGCCCATTGCAAATGATGTAGGGCCAATTAGGCAAGTATCGGGTTCGTTCTTCGGCGTTTGTACCGTGAAAGCTGCATCGCGCATGGCAGACGAAAGCAATTGCACGCCATTCACAGGATGCTGCAACGCGGCATACATTGCGGCCAGCGACCGTGCATTGGTGACGCCGTTTGCCGCAGGTATTTCTGCACGCAATACATCACTACGGTTCATGAGACCTTCACCCGTCCAGGAACCTGACAGCGAAAGCGCTTTGCCACCAGGAGTATTTGGCCCCATAAATTGTTCAATCCACTCACGTGTCTTTTTTGCTTCTTCGGTTTCGGGACCTTTTGGCTTGTCGTGGCCTTGCCCCATCAACAGTGGCACTACTCGATGTTCGAGTGCTTCGGGAAGCCCCACATACAGTTCTACGCCGAGGGGTGCTGCAATTTCTTCTTGAATAAATTGACCAACACCGCGACCATCGACACGACGAATGAGCTCGCCTGCAAGCCAACCGAAGGTGAGGGCGTGATATCCGTGTTCGGTTCCTGGTTCCCACAGTGGAGCCATGGCCGCAAGTTCTGCAGTGATGGTGTTCCAGTGGAGGATCTCGGCAACTTCCATTGGCTTATTGACCGTGTACAAACCCGCCTGATGCGACAACAACTGCGCAACGGTGATGTTGCCTTTATCGTGTTGCGCAAATTCTGGCCAGTAGTGAGCAACAGGCAATGCATAACTGAGAAGACCGCGCTCAACACACATTGCCACCGCAGTAGCGGTCACACCCTTAGTGGTACTGAACACCAATTGCAACGAGTCGGCTGCATACTCTTTTGTTTTCGTGCGATCAGTCCAGCCGGCAACAAGGTCAACTACCAATTCACCTTTGTGATACACCGCAACGTTGCAACCCACTTCCTCACCTGCAGCAAAATTAGTGAGCACGGCATCGTGCACGTGTTCCCAGCCTGCAACACAGGTTCCGGAGAGAGGAAGATTAGACACTGCTAGATGCTGTCGATGATGTC
>CAMBPP010000150.1 GCA_945869715.1 Bifidobacterium breve | reverse complement strand
CAGGTTTCACACAGCTAGTACCAGCAACTAACGCAGCGTTACGTGCACGTGAGGCATCACTGCTGCCGCATGCCACCACTGTTGCCAATAACGCTGTAACAACAACACCTGTTTTCCATATGTGGGTTAAACGAGCCACAACATCCACCTTCACCCGTATTTGGGTCCACCAGAATGGACTTTGAATTATTGTTCAATGTAAAGGTAAAAGGTTACGGATGCAAGTCAGGGGTAATCACACGTACTAAACGACCCCAAGCAGCAAGGTCGAGTTGCTCTGCGCGCAAGGTGGCTTCAACTTCAGCCTCAACAAATTGTTCGGCAGTAACCACACCAGCAAGTGCAGAACGAAGCATCTTGCGGCGCTTTGCAAACCCAGTGCGTACGAGTCGAAAGAGCGCTTCAGGTTCTACATCGCCAAGGGGGAGCGTTGTGTGGCGCACAATTTTGACCAGTGCAGAATCGACTTTTGGTCGTGGAAGAAACACAGTTGGAGGAACCGAGCCGGCAATTTGTGCGTTAGCCCAATAGGCAATTTTCACACTCAGTGCGCCGTAGGCCTCGGTACCTGCGGCAGCACAGAGTCTTTCACCAACTTCAGACTGCACCATGACGAGCATGGACTGAATAGCCGGCACACCATCGAGCAGGTCGGCAACGAGCGGTGTTGCAATGTTGTACGGCAGGTTTGCCACAAGATGAAATGTGGCATCAGCACTTCTGTTGTGGCGGCCATTGATATCGGCGAGAAACTCATGCCAATTCAATGTCATGGCGTCGGCTTCAATAACTTCCACGTTGGGCAAGCCAGCCATTTGTTCGCGCAGTATGGGAACAATGCCACGGTCTACTTCAACAGCAATGACTTGAGCACCAGTTTCAGCAAGTGCAGCAGTGAGTGAACCAAGACCAGCACCAATTTCTAAAACCACGTCGCCAGCGCGCACGTCGGCGATGCGGGCAATTTTGCGCACGGTATTGGGGTCAACTACAAAGTTTTGACCCAGCGAGCGCTGCGGGGCAAGGCCGTTGTCGGCAAGGAGCGCCGCTACTTGCGGTCTGCTGAGCGTCACCAGCTCACCGTGACGGGAAGAGGTGCATCGACCAAGTTGGCGATGAGCAAAAAGAGAGGGGAGTGCAAAACGATGTCGACACCTGCAGGAAGCAAAATGGCGAACACGTTGTCGCACTTCACAGATTTTCCGTTATTCAAATTGATGACCGTGAGTTCTGCGCCCAATGGGGCCGCAGCGCTGTAGCAAATAGTGGAGTTATAGCTAGGAAATGTGCGGTAGGAAGCTCTTGCATTGACACGTTTCATTTCACCTGGGCCAGGGTATGCAATACGCGATTGACCATTGGGCTGCAAGGAAAGAGGGCCATCGAGGTTCACGGGCTTCGATGCATCTTCGGCAAGAGGGCCAACGGCATCGCTGTTTTTGAGCGGTGTGGAAGTAGTGGTGGCCGCAATGCTTGAAGGTGATGCAGTTTCTTGCGGGGAAGAATTTCCTCCGAGAGTTACAACTAGCAAAATGATGATGGTGCTGACCACAGCAAGTACGGCCAAGCGGCGGCGCTCATAAACAGAAAGGTTCACGCTGCAACTCGCATTTTGGGAAAAGCACGCAGAGCATTTGCTGAGGTGATGTGTGCAATGTGTTCTGGTGAAGTTTGACGCAGTTCTGCAATAGATGTTCCGACAATTGAAACGAGAGCGGGTTGGTTCATTTTTCCGCGGTGCGGAACAGGTGCCAAATACGGGCTATCGGTTTCGACGAGAAGGTTTTCATCGGGGCAAAAGAGTGCTGCTTCGCGTAAATCAGTGGCGTTTTTGAATGTGACGATGCCGGAAAAAGAAAGAAATAACCCTCGTTCAACACATTGGCGCGCTCGTATTTCGTCGCCGCTAAAACAATGCATGATGGTGTTAGCGGGAATGCCTTCTGCATCGAGAATCTCAAATGTTTCATCCCATGCATCGCGGGTATGAATGACGAGAGAAAGTTCGTGATCGTGGGCGAGTTGTATTTGTTCCGCGAATGCCGTGCGCTGTGAAGGGCGATCGGAATGTTCGTAGTAGTAGTCGAGACCACATTCGCCAATAGCTACTACTTTGTTCGCTCCCAAATAGGGCAGTAGTTGTGCAACTCCATGCTGTGCATCGTGAGGATGTAAACCAACAGTTGCCCATACTTCTTCATGGCGCCCTGCAATAGCTATTGCATTGGCTGACGTTTCTGCATCGGTGCCGATGCTCACCATGGTGGTCACGCCTCCGGCAATGGCAGCACGTATAGCTTCATCGGCTCCGCCTGGCATACGAGCATCGGTGAGATGGCAGTGAGTGTCGGTCCACATAGTGAGGATCGTTACTTTGCTTTTCGTGGGAACAGAGGTTCACCCTTTTCCACGGTGAGACCGGCAGGGTAAAGACCCCATGAAACACTGGTGGGAATGCGCTCGTCGCTCACATTGCCCGTTAAACCAATGCGTTCCCACACCAATTGAGCGGTGGCGGGAATGGCAGGAACACACAAGATGGCAACGATGCGCAGTGCTTCTAATGCATCGCCCATAATGGCGTTGAGTTCCGCACTTGGTTCTGCTTTCCACGGTTCATGGTTTTCAAGAAATGCGTTGGTGGCGCGAATGAGCGACCACGTTGCATCGAGTGCTTTTCCTGGTTGGAATGAATTCCAGCCTTCAATGGTGTCGCGTACTGCACTTTCTGCATGTTCGCGAAGTGGGCTATCGACCCGTGGAGCAGCGCTGACGCCATCGCACTTTTTTTGCACAACAGTGGTAACACGTGAACATAAGTTGCCCAGGTTGTTGGCAAGGTCGTTGTTGTAACGCGCAACTAAACCTTCATATGTGAAGTCGCCGTCATTGCCATATTGAGTATCGGACAAGACGTAGTAACGGAAGCCATCGACACCGAATTCATCGATGAGATCGAGCGGGTTCACCACGTTGCCTGCGGTCTTGCTCATTTTTTCGCCACCCACGAGTAGCCAACCACCAACGGCCCAGTGTTCAGGTGGTTCAATGCCTGCCGACATGAGCATTGCTGGCCAATACACACAGTGGAAGCGAATGATGTCTTTGCCAATGAGGTGTGCCGATACGGGCCAGTTCTTCTCAAATGCGGCATCGTCAGTTCCGTAACCAACAGCAGTGATGTAGTTCGCCAGTGCATCGAACCACACGTAAGCAACGTGGCTGTTGTTCCATGGAAGAGGAATGCCCCATTTCAAACTATTGCGGCTGACCGAAAAATCGCGTAGGCCTTGCTTGATGAAGCTCGTGACTTCATTCATTCTGAAATGTGGCGAAATGGAATTGGGGTGATCTGCATACCATTTCAAGAGGCGGTCTTCGAAACGCGAAAGACGAAAGAAATAGTTTTCTTCTTCTACGTGTTCAACTGGACGCTTGTGGATGGGGCAGTTGCCATTATCAATTTCTTCTTCAGTGAAGTACGCCTCGCAGGCAACGCAATACAAACCTGAATAGGTATCGAGTTCAATGTCGCCGGCGTCGTAGCAGGCTTGCAAAAGCTTGGCGACG
>CAMBPP010000149.1 GCA_945869715.1 Bifidobacterium breve | reverse complement strand
GTGAGAGCTTGTTCGCCAAGAGCTTTGGTGAATGCATACGCATCGGGCCAACCCACGCTTGCGGCACGTGAACGACCTGCTTGCACGAGTTCGCTACTCACCCAACGTTCACGCAACTGCTCAGTTTTTGCTGCAATTGCTGGAGCACCGGCTGCGCCAAGTTCGCGGCGTGCACCTTTGCGAAAACCTTCCAGAACTTTTGGTGTGCGACTTGCTGCTTCAACGTCGCTGCGCAAGCGTCGAGCCGAGGCAACTTCTGCTTTCCAACTTAACCCAATGTCGAAAGGACCTTCAGAGACCAGTTGCTCGGGTGCGGTGCCGCGCCTGTTACCAGCTACATAACAGGTACTTACTGCAACAAGGTGTGGCATGTTGGTTCTACTTGGGTGCAGTTCATTGAGAAGTGCTGCGAGTCGAGTAGGGCCTAAGAGGTTGACTTCAACAGCAGAGTCGAGTGGCGAGTCGAACGACACAGCAGCAGCAGAGTGAATAATAATGTCGCACGATGCAAGCAGTGCACGATCTGTTTCATTGAGCAATAAGCCATCAACAGAAATATCGCCGTCGAGAGCGTGTACGCGCCGTGCGGTCATTGCATCAAAAGATTCTGCACTGTTGGCATGCATGTCACGCAAGCGGTCGAATGCATCGTTACTCAAAATTTCACGCTTCACTCGAGAGGCTGCGCCACGACGACCACCGCGAATAATGAGAAAGAGCTCAGAGCCGGGGGCGCTGCGTAAGAGGCGTTCCACGAGGGCCGTGCCCACGAATCCGGTGGATCCGGTAATGGCGATCTTTTGCCCCGATAGAGATTCAGCAATCATGCGAGACTTTTCTAGCACATTCCTCTACCATTTGGTAGAGGCGAACGGGAAAGTGAGGAAATATGCCAGAAATCCGCAAAAAACATGCTCAACCCACGCGGGAGCGCATTCTCGACGCCGCCCTTGACCTCTTCGGATCCGGCGGGGTCGACGCAACAAGCCTCGACGATATTGCCCGAGCAGTGGGGGTGGCGAAACAAACGGTGCTCTATTGGTTCGTCAGCAAAGAAGAATTGGCTATTGCGGTCATGCAGCGCGTGGCCGATGAACTGGTTTTGGAAATTGGTGCAGCTATTCGATCGGCACCACATGGTTTCGCACGAATTGAAGCAACGGTCACCGCAGTGTTTCGCCCCGCCATTCGGCGCCCTGCACTTTTGGGTCTCATTCGCGAGTTGAATCGCCTGCCGCCCGCGCTCAGTGAAGCACTCATTGACAAAGTGTCGCCACTCATCGACATGGCTGCCCTCTATTTAGAAAAAGAAATGAATGACGGAAGGCTGCGTCGAGCCGACCCACATTTGTTGTTGGCCTTTGTTTACTCCACTGTGGTGGGTGTTGCTACAGAACCAGTAGCGCTGCGTGCAGTGGGGTGGCAACCTACAACGGTGTCCCTGCGTACGTTACGGCGTGAACTGCTCGATTTTTTGCGCGCCGCACTTACTCCTTAATGGCTGGTGTGGCGTCGACGGCGTGAGTGCCGGTCGAAGGCAAGCTCAATGAGCCGGTCGATGAGATCGCTGTAAGAGATGCCGGTTTGTTCCCACAGTTTTGGATACATGGAAATGGGTGTGAAGCCAGGAATGGTGTTGACCTCGTTGCATAAGAAGCGTGATGTTGATTCATCGAAGAAGAAATCAATTCGTGCCAATCCGTCACACCGCAAGGCTTTGTAGATATTTAGAGCCTTTTCGCGTACTTCTTGCGCTTGTTCTGCGCTCAGCAGTGCAGGAATATGCAAAGTGGCGGTGTTGTTGACGTATTTATCTTTGTAGTCGTAGAACTCGCCGGCAGGAACAATTTCACCAGGTAAAGAAGCAATGGGTTCCATATTTCCCAGAACCGCAACTTCAATTTCTCTACCTGAAATAAATTCCTCGCAAATTGCCCATTCGTCGTATTGAAACGCCAGATGGAGTGCGGTCATGAAATCTTCACGATGTGTCACTTTGCTCACGCCGACAGATGAGCCCATATTGGCTGGCTTGACAAAAATGGGAAGGCCAAGTTGGTCGATAGCGGCATCGATATCGGCAGGCGTACATTCACCATCGCGCAACGCAATAAAAGCAGGCTGTGCAACATTGTGATGCTGCAGAATTTGTTTGCTGACCACTTTGTCCATACATATTGCACTCGACAAAACTCCTGAACCAACGTATGCAATGTTGGCTAGCTCAAGCATGCCTTGCACGGTTCCGTCCTCTCCGAGTGGGCCATGCAGCAACGGCAGTACAACACATTGTTCAAGGAGTGAAGTTACTTTTTGCAAATTCGTTGGTGTTCCAGAGGTAGATAAACGGCCCGCAGTAACTTCATCGTTTGACGGAACGACGAGGTTCCAGATTCCGGCTCTGCTGATGCCGATGGTGGTGATGTCGTATTTCTCGCTATTTGCAGCAGCGATGACATGGGCAGCAGTCACGCAACTGACATCGTGTTCTGCGGACTCGCCACCAAAGAGAACAATAAGAGGAATGCGATGCGGAGTGTTCATAATTCTTCCCCCGACGGTACACGCGTGGCGAGAGTTTTACCGCACTCGCGACTTCTCTGGCCACAGAGCAGTATCTTTGGGGCATGCGTATTCCCCTTGCTGAAGTTGCAGGTGTTATCAACGCATCTATCGTTGGCAAGGCAGAAAGTGGTCTAGTAGCACATGGCGTGTCGTATGACTCGCGCCAAGTAGTGCCCGGAAATCTCTTTGTTGCCATTATTGCGCAACGTGATGGGCATCATTTTGTACTTGATGCAGTTCAGGCAGGTGCCGCTGCGGTTTTGGTATCGCGAGAAGTGTTGGGGTGCACTGTTCCGCAAATTGTTGTGGCCGATACTGCTGCCGCACTCACTGCACTAGGCAAATGGGCTCGCGAGCACATGAAGTCAACGGTAGAGAAACGCGTAATAGGCATCACTGGGTCAGTGGGAAAAACTTCCACCAAAGATTTTATTGCATCGGTATTGGCCACCCAGTTCGTAGTTGGGGCGAGTGAGAAATCTTTAAATAACGACCAGGGTGTACCAGTGACATTGCTCAATGCGCCAGAACCCACTGAGGCCCTTGTGGTGGAAATGGGCATGCGCGGCTTTGGTGAAATAGCTCGGCTCGCTTTACTGGTGCAACCACATATTGGTGTCATCACCGCCGTAGGTGAGTCGCATAGCGAGCGCGTGGGTGATATTGAGGGCGTTGCCCGAGCAAAGGCTGAACTTGTTGAGTCGTTGCCCGCAGATGGTTTCGCTGTTTTGAATGCCGACGATGCTCGGGTTGTAGCCATGCGCAATAAGACCCGTGCCGAAGTTTTTACTTATGGAACCGCCACCGATGCCGATATGCGTATTTCCGATGTCGCCATCAACGGTGACGGGTGCGCTTCGTTCCATGTCTCTTCACAATGGGGAAGTGGAAGCTGCACACTGGCGGTGCCAGGTAGTCACATGACAAGTAATGCCGCAGCTGCCGTTTTGGTAGGTGCGTTGTGCGGGGTAGCCATTGCAGATGCGCTGCGGGCAGTTGAATCTAC
>CAMBPP010000148.1 GCA_945869715.1 Bifidobacterium breve | reverse complement strand
GCTGTGGCTTGAGATGACTGAAAGCATCATGATTACCGAGCCCGAACAGGCCCTCGCTGCCCTACGCCGGCTGAACACTCTTGGCGTGCGGGTTGCCATTGACGATTTTGGTACTGGATACTCTTCTCTGTCGCTTCTGCAAAGTTTCCCTATTCAGAGGCTGAAAATAGACAGGTCTTTCATTAGTGGCATTGCCGACGATGTGAGCGCTCGGTCAATTGTAAAAACGATTTTGGCGATGAGCGAAGCGCTTGGTCTCGATACTGTCGCCGAAGGAGTAGAAACCGACAGGCAGTTACAGGCGCTTGTTGATCTACGTTGCGCAAAGGCGCAGGGCTACCTCATTTCGCACCCTGTTGCCCCAGAGCAAATGCGCAACACTGTCATTTCCTTAGACAAGTTTTCGCAGTGGCCAAAATTTTCTGATTAACGATCTTTCATAAAGGGGAAGTTCAAGCGAGTTTTTGCCACGTGCTCTTGCGATACCTCTGCAAAGAGAATTTCTTCTGTGGCATTTCCAGCCGCAAGTGGTTCACCGAGTGGTCCAAATATTCGACTGTCTCCTGAGTAGAACAAAGATCCCCCTGCGCCAACACGATTGACACCCACTACATAGGCCTGGTTCTCAATTGCGCGCGCCTGCAATAGTGCTAGCCAATGCTCACGACGACTGTCGGGCCAATTGGCCGGCACCAAGTAAATATCGGTCTGTTGTGCACAATTCCAAAACTCTTCAACAAACCGCAAGTCGTAACACACAAAGAGCGTCACATGAACACCCTCAACATCGAGAGTCACGATGTTGGAACCAGCGCGAAACCACTTGTCTTCCCCACTGTAAGTAAAAGGATGAATTTTCACATAACGCGTGAGGTCGCCTTTTGGCGAGGAAATGATAAAGGTGTTTCCTGGTAGCGCGTCATTAGTTTCGGGTAATTCCGCACACGTACCTCCAATCCATACGTCAAACTTCTGCGCCATGTGCTGCAAGAACTGCGAGCTCGGACCATTGAACGGTTCGGGTAATTCATTCATCCATTTTTCACCCATGGCGAAACCTGTAGAAAACATTTCACTCAATACAACAAGTCGGGCTCCGCCTTGCGCAGCTGAAGCAATGAGTGATTCAAGATGTAGAAAATTGGCATCGCGATTGAGCCACTGAATATCGTGTTGAATTGCGGCGATTCTCACAGAGACCAGTTTCGCAGACGATTGGCTGCCTCGGTGATAACACTTTCCTGCTTGCAAAAGGCGAAACGAACGAGGTGCCTGCCGTGGTGAGCATTTTGCGGCGTATAGAAAGCGACATTTGGTATCGCTACGACACCAGCTTCATACGCAAGTCGATGGCAAAACTCGCGTCCGTCTCCGTTTGGCTGCATTGAACGAATATCTGCAGTAACAAAGTACGTTGCCTCGGGAGAAAAACATTCGAATCCTGATTCCGAAAGTACCTCACACAATTGATTACGACGATCTTCTAAATTCTTTGCCAGATTCTCAAAAAACTCATCGGGCATCGTGAGTCCATGCGCAATGGCTGGTTGAAATGGAGCTGCATTTACATAAGTCAGAAATTGTTTTGCGGAACGTACTGCCGAAATGAGATGTGCAGGACCCACTGCCCAACCCACCTTCCAACCTGTTGTACTAAAAGTTTTGCCACCACTTGAAATGACAACAGAGCGCTCTCGCGCTTTTGGTATTTCAGCGATCGATGTGTGATGTTGTCCGTCGAAAACGAGGTGCTCATAAACTTCATCGGAAATAATTACCAAGTTGTTTTGATCAGCAATGTGAACAATTTGCTCTTGCTCTTCTCGCGTCAGCAACATTCCTGTTGGGTTATGCGGTGAATTGATAAGCAGTATCTTCGTACGTTCGGTAATTGCAGACTCCAGCGCCGCCATATTTGGCCTATACGAAGGTGGCTCAAGCAAAACTGGAACTGATACCGCTCCGGCCAATGCAATACATGCTTGGTAGCTGTCGTACATCGGTTCAAAAAGAACCACTTCATCGCCTAGCTCTAACAGCCCAAGTAGTGCTCCCGCTATTGCCTCAGTTGCCCCTGCAGTTACCAACACTTCTGTATCGCAATTGTAGGAAACCCCATAAAACCGAATTTGGTGCTGAACTATCGCTTCCCGCAATACCTGCATTCCATTTCCGGGTGGGTACTGGTTTAATCCCGCATTAATGGAGTCAATAGCAATATCAAGAACTTCTCGTGGCCCATCGGAATCGGGAAAGCCTTGACCTAAGTTGACCGCACCAAGTTCAACTGCAAGCGCAGACATCTCGGCGAAGATTGTGGTGCCAAATGGCCGCAACCGCGATGCAACAGCAGATGGCGGCACAACGTTCACAACTCTGGCGACTGGGTTCTATTTACCAGTGAGCGCAGCAACAACAGGAGCCATTGCCGCCGTTGCGTCTTGCTGGAAAGCGATGTAGGTGATGCCCCAGCGTTCGCGCAGCATTGTGATGTTGTCGATAATTTGCTCGACGCTTCCAATTTGGAAATACGGGGCCTGCAAGACCACTTCTGGTGGCAAACCGAACATTGGTGCCATTTTCTCAGCAACCGACATTGGGTCGTCGGTAACTACCGTGGCAAAAACTTGCAACTGCAATTCCAACTGGTCGAAACGATCGCCTGCTGCAGCTTTTACATAACCAATCTTTTCGTCCACGACGTCTGCTGCCGCTGTAGCCATTGAACGAGGGTTAATGGAACGGCCAACAATTTTCGGGTTAATACCAATGACGTCAGCCTTGCGTGCGGCCATGGCAAGCAATTTTGGACCTCCGCCGCCAACAGTGATTGGGATATTCGAGATGGGCTTTGGCATTGCATCAATTTCAGAGACACTGTAGAAGCGTCCTTCGTGCGAGAAAGGACCCGCGCCCCACAAACCGCGCATCACTGTGATTGCTTCTTCCAAACGCTCAATACGTGTCATTGCATCGTCTTGAGTGATACCGGTGATGGTGTAGTCCTCTTTCATCCAGCCAGCACCCAAACCCATCATGAAACGGCCATCAGACAACAGGTCAATTGTTGCTGCTTCTTTGGCGAACACGACTGGGTTACGGAAGTCATTTCCTGCAACCAGCGTTCCTACCTGCAATGTCTTTGTTGCCGCTGCGGCTGCCATGAGAGCAGGTACGGGCGCGAATTGCTTGGTGTAGTGATCGTCCATTTGCAACGAGACATAGCCCAGGTCTTCTGCTTGCCTGGCAATATCTGCCCATTCTTTACCGCTGCCTGCAGTCTTTGCTTTTGCGCCGAATTTGAAAGGTTTAAGAGTAGCCATGTAATCAGACTACCTATTTCACTTCGTCGGCAACGAGTACCACCTTGCCCGCCACTCGCCTTTCCTCTAGGTCTTTGAGGGCTACGGCAGCCTCGCCCAGTGAATACACCTGTGGTTCCACTGGACATAAATCATTCGTGGCAATTTTGGCCAACACCTCTTCGAGTAACTGAGCATTTTCTTGCGGATGACGACCCGCCCATGCCCCCCAATCGACACCAATGACTCTTCGGTTGCGCAGAAGCACCTGGTTAGCAGGCAACTGAGGGATTCCGCCAACGAACCCAATGACCAGATACTGACCGTCTTCGCCAAGCGCCCGCAAG
>CAMBPP010000147.1 GCA_945869715.1 Bifidobacterium breve | reverse complement strand
TTCTGCAAGTTGTGGAGTGCAGAGCACTTGTAAGCAGTGCCCGTGACGATTTTTCTTCATGATGATGGGTGTGACCCAAGCATCATTTGCGCCGTTATCCATGAGTTGCGCAACGGTGTAAGCCAAAACCTCTGGGGTCACATCGTCGGTGTTGGTTTCTAACACCACCAAAGTTTCTGTGTCGCCATCATGTGCGGCATCGGTAGTACCTAAGAGCACCTGCACAACATTGGCGCGGTCTGTGGGGTTGCGCGTGCCAGCACCATGGCCAATGGCTGTGATGGGCATTGCGGGAGATGCGCCAAAAGATTCTGCGAGTGCAATAAGCAGTGCAACACCGGTGGGAGTAGACACTTCATAGTCAACATCTACACCGCGAGTGGGTACTGAGTATGTTGCAAGCATGTGGGCAACAGCTGGTCCTGGGTTCGGAAGAATGCCGTGCGCGCTACGAATGGCGCCATGCGATGTGGCAATGGGTGAGGCTGTGACGCGGTCGATGCCAAGAATTTCAAGTGCGGCACAAGTACCAACAATGTCAATGATGGCATCGATGCTGCCTACTTCATGAAACTCAACGTCTTCAATAAGAACATTGTGCACAGTTGCTTCTGAGTATGCAAGCACGGCAAAGGTGGCAAGTGCACGTTCGCGCACGCGCTCGGGAATGTCGGCGGCATTCAGCAGCGCCACGATGTCGCTATGCAAACGATGCGTGTGATGATGATCGTCGTGATGATGTTCCACCGCAACAACGTGAGTGGCGGCAATGCCACAACGCATGGCGGGCTCGGCAGTAAGAGCCCAATCATTTAAGCCGAGGCCAAAAAGAATATTGACCACTTCTGAAACTTCGGCACCTGCATCAATGAGCGAGCCGAGCAACATGTCGCCAGCAACACCAGCACTGGCGTTGACCCAAACGGTGTTGGCGTTGTGTGCAGCAGGGAAACTCACGCCGCGCTCCTCAACATTCGCGCTACTGCACATGCAGCACCGAAACCGTTGTCTATGCCTACCACTGAAATTCCCGATGCACATGACGAATGCATTGCAAGGAGCGCAGTAATTCCTTCCAGCGATGAGCCGTAGCCAACACTTGTGGGCACAGCAACAATGGGCGCACCGGTGAGACCGCCGATAACACTGGGCAATGCACCTTCCATACCAGCAACAACAATAATGGCATCGGCATTTTGAATGACATCAATGTGTACGAGCAAGCGATGAATGCCAGCAACACCAACATCAACAATGCGTGTAGGTGCGTAGCCATAAGCGCGCAAGGTGAGTACACATTCATCGACCACTGGAACGTCAGACGTTCCGGCACTAATAGTGAGTACTCGTGGTGCAGGCAGGGAGGCATCAATAGTGGGCAGGCGCCAGGCGAGAGCGTTCGATGCTTCTTCGGGTGCGCCATACGAGGCATGTGCGGAAAGTACGGCTGCACGTTGCTCGGCATCGGTACGGGTGAGAATGACGGGGCCACTTCCATTGGCTAGCAATTCGCCCACAATGTCGACACAGTGTTGAGCCGACTTGCCCGGCCCATAGATGGCTTCGGGAACTCCGGTGCGTAAAGCCCGGTGGTGGTCGACAAGCGCATCACCCACTTCGGTGAATGGGAGGCGGCGCAGTTGGGCAACAGCCTCGTCGGGCGAGACCGCTCCAGAGCGGACGTCGGTGAGCAATTGGCGCAGGGTTTCTTCAAACACACCTCTATGTTGCCATCACTACGCCTAACCTTCATGATGTGAGCGCACAATCAACCCCCGCAAGCCCTATTTCCACCCCCGTTGCCCCTGGCACACGGATAGGTTTCTTGGGGCCACTTGGCACTTTCACCGAACAGGCTGCCAGGTCGCAGGCCGACCTTGCCCTGTGTGAACTGGTGCCTTTCCGTACGGTTCCCGACGTGCTCGATGCTGTTGAGGCGGGGGAAGTAGCGCTTGGTTTTGTTCCTATAGAGAACAGCATTGAAGGAACGGTGAATCTCACCCAAGATGCGTTGGTGTTCGACCATGACCTTTTCATTCAGCGTGAAGTAGTGCTCGATATTGAGCATTGCTTACTTGCGTTGCCAGGAACAAAGTTGGTCGACATTCGTGAAGTGCTGTCGATGCCAGTTGCTATTGCGCAGTGCCATTCATATTTACGCAAGCATTTAGGTGAGGCAACAGTGCGCACCGCAACAAGTACTGCAGAAGCAGCACGACAAATTGCAACAGAAAAGCTTGTAGGAGTCGCTGCAATTGCACCTGAAGTAGCTGGAACTTTCTACGGTTTAGAAGTACTGGCGCGCAATATTGCCGACCACGAAAACAATCAAACACGATTCGTGTTGGTAGGGAAAGATTTCATTCCACAAGCAACAGGTCACGACCGCACCGCGCTTGTGGTGTTCCAGCGCGCCAACGAACCAGGCAGTCTCATTTCCATTTTGCAGGAGTTCGCCGCACGACGCATTGACCTGTCGCACCTCAGTTCACGACCCACGAAAAATAGTGGTCTGGGCGATTACTGCTTCATCATGTATGCCGATGGGCATATTGACAGCGAGCTCATGGCCGACGCTTTGCGTGAATTACGTGCCAAACAGGGTGGCGTGAAGTTCTTTGGCTCATATCCGGCGGCTGGTGAAGCGGCTCATAGTGCCCGCGAGCATGCCGATACTCGCTGGAAAGAGGCAGATGACTGGGTCGAGCATTTGCGAAGCCATATTGCCCGATAACATCCGAAACGGAACGGTGGCAGAGCGGCCGAATGCACCTGTCTTGAAAACAGGAGACCTGCAAGGGTCCGCAGGTTCAAATCCTGCTCGTTCCGCCAAGTAATCGTTGCATGATGCGACGAAACTCAACGGTGTTGCGGTCAGCCCGCGTGTGTACTTGGCCACGTTCAAGAGGAACAACTTTGTCGTAGAGACCTTCAATGACCTTGAGGTCTTCGGCCAAAATATCCATCTCGTAGGCCGCTGCTGCTTGTGCGAGTTCGTCGGTGGGGCAGTCGTTGCGCAACATGACGGAATATAAACATGTGGTGTTGTCGTCAACTGGCTGACAGAACGTAACGATGGCATTCACCATTCCCGTGGTGGGCAAATCGAGACGTAAGTTGCACGAGAATGGTGCTGTGAACTCATAGCGCATGATGCGCGGTTGTACCAGTGAGTGTTCACCAGTTGCAACAAGTGGATCTTCATTGTTTTCAATGGTGTGTTCGTAGTTCACCACGAAACCCCAACCCGACTCATCTTTTTCTATTGAGTACTCGTGAATGTTTGCGTCTTCACCTGAACCAAAGGTGCCGGCGTGCACAAAGGGAAAGTGTCCGAAGTCGAGAAAGTTGTCGATGAATTGCGCGGCTGCTGCATTGATAGTGAGCGGCTCTAGCCATACGTGGCGTAGTGAGGCGTCGTTCCATTCAGAAATATTGATGATGTCGGTAATGGTTGCTTCAGGTGCGATCCATACCAAGTCATATTTTTCAACAACACCCGCAGGTGAGAGCGCAGTATTTGGCGGCAGTGTTGCGCCGGCGCCGAGTGCAGGAACATGAGCAAGGTCACCTTGCGCTGTATATTCCCAACCGTGATACGGGCACTGCAAATGCTCGCCAACTACGCAACCATCAGAGAGCCGTGCGTTGCGATGCGGGCACTTGTC
>CAMBPP010000146.1 GCA_945869715.1 Bifidobacterium breve | reverse complement strand
ATGCAACGCATTTCGGAAGTGCACGACGACGGGCAGTTAGAGCTCGACGATCTTGCCATCGCCACAAAAAAAGAAGTCAAAGAACTTGTGAAATGGGCAGAGAAATCTCCTACAGGCGACATTGCAGAACTCGACTGGCAACCACACCACAAAGCGTGGCAGTCAGTCAGCGTGGGAAGCGACGAATGCCCCGGAGCAGCAAAATGCCCCTCTGGTGGGCAATGTTTTGCCGAGCACGCTAAATACCGCGCAGCCGCATCCGACGTGGTGGTCGTGAACACACATCTATACGGCATGCATGTTGCCAGCGGTGGTGCCATTCTTCCCGAACACGAAGTTGTCATCTTCGACGAAGCACACCAACTCGAAGACACGCTCACCGCAACAGTCGGGGTCACCATTTCTGCTTCACGCGCAACCACTTTGGCAACGGCAATGAACAAAGTAGTTGAAGACGACAAGTTGCTCACCGAGTTGTTCGACGCTGCTGCGCTCTTGCGCACCCTATTTGCACCGCATATTGAAACACGCCTTAGCCTGCCTCTTCCCGTTGACATTGTCGAACGGCTCAATGCACTGCGTTTATCTGTGAACTCGTGTCTTGACGCACTTCGTAAAATTGACTCCACATTAGAAACCGTTCGCCCAAAGGTACTGCGTGCTCAAACACTCGCAACGCGTTTTGCAGACGACCTCGACGCGGTTCTTCGCGTGTCTGCCACTTCCGTTCCCTTCGTTTCAGGAACGACCGAACGACCAGAACTCGTCATTGCCCCACTCAATGTTGGGCCCATACTGGCCGAATTTGTGTGGCCGCTGCACACGGCAATTATGACCAGCGCAACCATTCCACTTTCCATGCCAGAACGCATTGGTTTGTCGCCAGACAAAGTGCACGTTCTCGATGTAGGAAGCCCTTTTAACTACGAAGAACAGGGGCGCCTGTACTGCGCAACTCATCTTCCCGACCCCAACGCTCAACGCGACGACGCGGTGCACGACGAATTAGCCACTCTTATTACAGCAGCCGGAGGGCGCACCTTGGCCCTGTTCACCAGCCGCCGAGCTCTTACTAGCGCAGTGGAAGAAATGCGCAAACGCCTCCCCTTTCGCATCTTGGCTCAAGACGAAAATCAAAAGCCCAGCCTGCTGCGCGATTTTCTTCTCGATGAAACCAGTTGTCTCTTTGCTACCGCAGGTTTTTTTGAAGGTGTCGATATTCCGGGTAGAGCTCTTTCGCTCGTCGTCATCGACCGCATTCCTTTCCCACATCGCAATAACCCGCTACTTGCAGCCCGCCGAGATCTATATGGGTCAAAAGGCTTCACCGAAATCGACCTACCACGAGCTATTACTGCTCTCGCGCAAGCAACAGGGCGACTCATTCGTACGCGCACCGACAAAGGCGTTGTTGCGGTACTCGACCCTCGGTTAGCAACCAAAAGTTATAGGTGGGCAATCATTAATGCGCTACCGCCGTTGAAGCGCATCAAAGACATCAACGAAGCAACTGAGTTCTTGAAAGAAATTACACAATAAGTTTCTACGACGGCATGAGTCGATAGCCCACACCGCGAGCGGTAGCAATAATTTGTGGATCATCGGGGTGATCCTCAATTTTTAAACGCAGTCGGCGCACATGAGCGTCGACAATGCGACTATCGCCAAGGTACTCGTAGCCCCACACTCTTTCAAGCAACTGATCGCGCGACAGCACCATCAAAGGATGATCAGCAAATTCGCACAGCAGGCGATATTCGGTTTTCGTGAGGGCAACCTCAACACCACCCTTGCGTACAACACCAAGGTCTCGACGAATTTCAATATCTCGCACGTTATTCACCTGCGACACAGATGCGCCCTTTGCTGGGGTTTCGCTGTGTTGCGTTACTTCTTGTAACTGCACCCGCCGCATTGCAGCACGTATACGAGCTGCAAGTTCTTTAGGTACAACAGGCTTGGTGACATAGTCATCAGCGCCAGCCTCTAAACCTGCAACAAGATCATGAGTGTCGCTTTGAGCCGTCACCATGATGATGGGGACCAATGACTTTTGCCGAATGAGACGGCACACTTCGAAACCAGAAATATCGGGTAGGCGTAGATCTAAAAGCACCACATCTGGAGATGTTTCCGAGAAGACCTCAAGTCCAAGAGACCCGTTTGCAGCCTCAACTATTGAGTAGCCCTCATCTTCCAGTGACAAGCGCAAAGCGAGACGAATGTTGTCGTCGTCTTCGATGAGCAAGAGAGTGGACACCTCTCTATTCTGCCCATTGTTCGGTGCTTCAAGGGCACCAGCACAGAGCACCAGACCCATTTTGTTACAGAAAACGCACATGAAATGGATGAGAAAGTCACAATTCAGCGTCAAACTATGAGCGGTGGTTTTCCTCCCGGTGAGCCCTTTTTTCTTCCCTTTAGCGGCTCACCGGGTGGGAAGGTTTCACTTCTTTCGGTAATGCTGTGGGTAATGCCGATCCGCTCTCACCCTCACTCTCGGCGCCTACGCCACACACGGCAAAAGAGCTTGGGTCTGCGCGCCCGAACCCTCACCTCATTTGGGCTCATCGCCTTCACCACCTCGCTTCTCGCAGGAATTGCTACCTACTCGTTCTCCCGCACATATTTGCTGGAGCAACGCGGAAATGCCATAACGACTCAGGCCTTTAGTAATGCCCGCCTCATGGGTACTTATCTTGAGGCACAACGCGACGCGGTGGGGTCACTTGTTTCATACATTCGCACTGAAACAGACGGATTCGCAGTCTTGCAACTTACCCCCGAAGGGTTTTTCTATTCTGTAGATCCGTTGACGTTCACTCAAACCGACATTCCTCAAGAACTAGTCAAAATAGTTCAAAGTGGCAAGGCTGCTTCCCAAAAATTCTCATTCAATGGCCGCTTATACGAAGCAGTCGGCACACCCGTATCTGCCGTCGGGGCCAACTACTTCGAAATATTTTCGCTACGAGAAACTGAACGAATTATTCGTTTTATTTTAAGTGCTGTCATTGCTGGTTTGGTTATCGCTACGTCTACTGGGCTACTTCTCGGATGGTTTGCCTCTAAACGACTACTGCGGCCCGTTGGACGTGTTGCAGCTACCGCAGCAGAAATTGCTGCAGGGAAACTTGATGCACGTCTCACTCCAGAGTCCGACCCTGACCTCGATCAATTAGTGACATCGTTCAACGCAATGGCTGACGCTGTTCAAGAAAGAATTGAAAGAGAAATTCGATTCGCCTCAGACGTGAGCCATGAATTGCGCTCACCCATCACAGCTCTCACTGCCGCCATCGAAGTCCTTGCTGCAAAAAAACATGAACTGAGCAACCGTAATCAGCAAGCATTTGACATCATCGACACTCAAGTACGACGCTTCGACCGCATGGTCATTGATTTGCTGGAACTGTCACGTTTGGAATCTGGGGCTAGCCAACTGCGCGTGGAGTCTGTTGACATCGAAGACCTCATCGCCCGAATTGCCCAGCGATTTCAGTTTGGAAGTATTCCACTACTCAATACCAGTTTGATGAAAGTTCACATTCTTGTTGACCGATTGAGAATTGAACGGGTCTTGGTGAATCTGTTAGGCAATGCCGCAGAGCACGCCGGTGGCGCAACATCAATTACAATTCACCAAGAAAAGTCTTTGCTGACAATTCATGTTGATGACA
>CAMBPP010000145.1 GCA_945869715.1 Bifidobacterium breve | reverse complement strand
GTGACAATTTCAGTAGCACAAACATCAGAAGAGGCCATATCAAATAAAACTGCTCTTCAACTGCAAGCGACCACAGATGGCGCAGAGGCGCAAAAGCAAAAGCACTAAAATAAGAGCTACCGGTGTGAATTTGGAACCAATTAGAAATGTAGAAAAAACCAGCGAGCACGTCACCGCGCAGCGTTCCTAACTCATTACGTTTAAATAACGAAACATAAACAGTGATACCTACGAGCAATATCCATAGCGCTGGCAACAAGCGACGCGCGCGGCGTAGCCAAAATTCTCTCAAATTAATTGTGCCCGTGCGCTGCGATTCGGCAACTAAAAGAAGCGTGATGAGATAACCACTAATCACAAAAAATACTTCGACGCCTAAAAATCCACCCTCTAACCAAGAATGGTTTGCGTGATAAAAAATGACTGCAATGACAGCTACGGCGCGCAACCCATCGAGCCCAGGCAGATAGGGCACCACTACTGGCGTACGCGAGCCTCCCGCGGAATCAGGTGGCAGACGAGACAACCGGTAACCCCAAGTTTGCATAGATCTCACGCGTCGCACTTGACCGATTCAACGTATAAAAATGCAACCCTGGTGCACCCGCATCGAGTAATTGGGCACACAACTCAGTTGCTGCTTCTACTCCAATACGCCGTACTTCTTCTGGGTCGTCAACTTTGGCGAGTCGCTGAGCGAGATCTTGCGGGAAAGCCGCCCCCGACATTTCTGCCATACGTAGTACTTGACTTTTGTTGGTCACTGGCATGATGCCCGGAATGATGGGCTTATTGATTCCGAGTGCCGCAAGCTCTTCAACAAGGCGCACATAGTGTTCAACCTCAAAGAAAAATTGGGTAATGGCGAAGTCGGCCGTGCGTAGTTTTTCTGCCAAGAATTGACGGTCCTCGCCGCGTGATGAACTGCGCGGATGCACTTCTGGGTGGGCCGCCACGCCAATGCTGAACTGGCCAGCTGCTCGCAATTCGTTCACAAGGTCGGAGGCAAATTGATAGTCACTCGGACGCACATCGGCAGGGTCTGTCGGTGGGTCGCCACCGAGAGCCAGAATGTTTTCAACACCTGCGTCTGTATACGCCTGAAGGATTTCTTCAATATCGCCGCGCGTATGCCCCACGCAGGTGAGATGCGCCATTGGCGAGATAGAAGTTTCGCGACGCATCCATGTAACAAGATCGCGAGTTCGTTCGCGGGTGCTTCCACCAGCACCATAAGTGACCGACACAAAACTGGGATGCAAAGTTTCTAATTCTGCAATTGTTCGGCCTAAAGATAATTGTGCTGCATCGGTCTTTGGCGGGAAGAACTCAAAAGAAAATGTACGACCACGAGCGAGGAGTTCCGTAATGCGGGCCATTGCAATAGTTTAGTGACGGAAGTGGCGCGTGCCAGTGAAGATGAGCACAATGCCATGTTCATTTGCTGCGGCAATGACTTCCTCGTCACGAACACTGCCCCCTGGCTCAACAACGACATGAACCCCAGCAGTTGCCAACATATCGAGCCCGTCACGGAAGGGGAAAAAAGCATCGCTTGCCGCTACCCCACCAATAGCTCGGGTACCTGCGCGTTCACATGCCAACCGTGCAGCATCGAGGCGGTTTTGCTGACCCCCACCAATACCCACAGCTTCATTATTTTGTGTGACCACAATGGCATTCGAGCTCACCGCGGCACACACTTTCCACGCAAAGCCAGCCTGCTGTAGTTGCTCTGGGGTGGGCTGAGCGCTACTCGCCACAGTCCATGTTGCAGGGTCATCATTTACGCCATCGGGGCTTTGCACAAGAACACCACCACTCACACTACGTATTTCGTATTCGGGAAGCTCGGGGGCACTTGCTCGCATGATGCGCAAATTTTTCTTACTTTGGAGAACCTGAAGTGCCGACTCTGAATACGCTGGGGCAATAACAACCTCAGTAAATACATTGCAGATTTCTTGAGCAGTTGCTTCATCAACCTCGCGATTAAGAGCAATGATTCCGCCAAACGCACTCACTGGGTCACACGCATGCGCACGCTGATACGCATCGAAAAGTGCTGCCCCAGTTGCTACGCCACAAGGGTTGGCGTGCTTCACAACAACAGCAGCGGCTTCAGAAAATTGATGCACTAGTTTCCATGCTGCGTCGGCATCGAATACATTGAGATACGACAGTTCTTTGCCACCAAGTTGTTCAGCAGAGTTCCACCAACTGTGGCTTCCTTCTAGTCGATACAAAGTGCCTGTTTGATGCGGGTTCTCTCCGTAGCGCAAATCTGAAACATGCTCCAGCTGCAAAGACAAGGAAGAGTTTTGACCTCCACTCATCCATTGCTCAATTGCTTTGTCGTAATCACGGGTAGCTGCAAATGCTTCTGCTGACAGCTGGCGACGTGTTTCTAAACTCAGAACTCCATTTGCTGTAATTTCAGTAAGTACTGACGCGTACTGAGATGGTTCAACCACCACACCCACTCGCGCAAAATTTTTGGCTGCTGCGCGAATCATTGCTGGGCCACCAACATCGATGAGGTCAACACTGGGGTTACTTAAAAATGGATATAGGTTGACCACAACTAGGTCAATGGCTTCAATGCCGTACTCAGCCATATCGGCTACATGATGCGGTAGTGCAGTATCGGCAAGTATCCCTCCGTGCACTTTGGGATGCAGTGTGACCACGCGATGATCGAGAATTGCGGGCACGCCGGTGATATCGGCTACATCAGTAACCCCGATACCTGCTTCAGTGAGTGCCTTTGCAGTTCCGCCACTCGAGACGATGCTCCACCCAGATGCAACAAGGCTCCGCGCGAATTCTTCAATGCCAGTTTTGTTATAGACACTGAGAAGGGCGCGGGGCACTGTTCAAACTCTCTGAATTACTTCGGTGACTTACTTTAAGCCCTTGACAATTTCTGCCATGAGCGAGCCAGCTTCAGTGGGGTTCAAACCAATTTGTACGCCTGCTTCACGCAATGCGTCCATCTTACCTTGTGCCGTTCCTTTGCCGCCAGAAACAATTGCTCCGGCGTGGCCCATTTTCTTACCAGCCGGTGCAGTAACACCAGCGATGTATGCGCTCATTGGCTTTGTCACATTGGCTTTAATGAACTCTGCAGCTTCTTCTTCTGCAGACCCACCAATTTCACCAATCATGATGATTGCGTGTGTCTCAGGGTCTTTTTGGAACTCTGCAAGACAATCAACAAATGAAGTTCCTGGCACAGGGTCTCCACCAATTCCAACGCAGGTGCTGACGCCAATTCCCTGCTGCTTCAATTCATAAAGCGCCTGATATGTGAGTGTTCCTGAACGTGAAACGATGCCCACGTTTGGACCTTTTGCTGAAGGCAACTCTGCAATTTCACCAGCAGTAATACCGATGTTGCATTTGCCTGGGCTAATGATTCCTGGGCAGTTTGGTCCGAGCAAACGTACTTTTGGATAATCGCGAAGAAGCGTGTTGAATACTTTTGCTTCGTCTTGGGCTGGTATGCCTTCGGTAATGCACACGATGAATGTGATGCCGGCTTTTGCTGCTTCCAAAATTGCTGCAGCAGCAGCTTTTGGTGGAACCGCAATAAATGAGGCATCGGCACCTGTTGCTTTTACTGCATCGGCAACGGAATCGAAAACAGGAATGCCTTCAACGTCTTGCCCGCCCTTACCTGGTGTTACGCCTCCAACAACATTGGTTCCGTAGGCACGGTTACGTAGACCGTGAAACTTGCCTTGACC
>CAMBPP010000144.1 GCA_945869715.1 Bifidobacterium breve | reverse complement strand
CGTCGTGACGGCATGCTCATGGCTGAAACCGAATTTCTCCATGCAGAAGCGGGCGAAGAAGTGTTTGACGAGCAAGTACGTTTCCGCACAGTAGGCGACGCCACTTGTACTGCGGCTGTTGAATCGTCAGCAGTAAGTATTGCTGATGTAGTTGCTGAAACATCAATAGCTCGTGTCACCGAACGCGGTGCAACGCGTGCCGACGACAAAATTTCTGAAGCTGGTATGGAAGATCGCAAACGACAGGGGTACTTCTGATGCGTCAGTTACGTTTCGCCACTATTGGTTCTGTCGACGACGGAAAGTCGACCCTCATTGGTCGTTTGTTATACGACTCGAAGAGTATTTTTGAAGATCAGCTAGAACACGTTGAAGCAGTCAGCAAGCGTCGTGGCGATGAGTATGTCGACTTGTCACTACTCACCGACGGTTTGCGCGCCGAGCGTGAACAAGGCATCACCATTGACGTAGCGCATCGCTATTTTGCAACGCCAGCTCGTTCGTTTGTCATTATGGACTGCCCAGGTCACGTGCAATACACACGCAACATGGTGACAGGCGCATCAACAGCAGACCTGGCAATTATTCTTATAGATGCGCGCCATGGGGTAGTAGAGCAAACTCGTCGTCACAGTATTCTCACTTCATTATTGGGCGTTCCGCACCTTGTGGTGTGCGTGAACAAGATGGACCTCGTTGACTACAGCGAAGAGCGTTTCAAAGAAATTCGTGAAGACTTTGAAAACTTTGCTGCGCGCCTCAACCTGCACGACGTCACTTTCTTGCCTATCAGCGCATTGAAAGGCGACAACGTTGTAGACCGCTCTGCAGACCTTGGCTGGTTCGAAGGACCAACGCTTTTGCATCATCTCGAAAATGTCTACACCGCAAGCGACGACAATCGCATCGATGTGCGCTTTCCTGTGCAGTACGTCATTCGCCCTCGCACTACGGAACACCATGACTATCGCGGGTACGCCGGCACGGTTGCTGGCGGCGTTTTACGCGTAGGCGATGAAATTGTGGTCTTACCAAGTGGGCTATCGAGCACCATCACAGGCATTGACTCTGCCGATGGGCCAGTCACCGAAGCGGTGCCAGGCGCAGCAATCACTATTTTGTTAGCCGACGACTTGTCGGTCACACGTGGCGACATGATCTGCCGGCCTCACAACCGCCCGCGTGTTGTGCAAGACCATGAGGCAATGCTGTGCTGGCTCGATTCGAATGCACAACTGCAAACCAATAAGTTGTATACGCTCAAGCACACCACGCGTTCCACACGCGCCAAAGTAAGCGAAGTGCGCTATGTGCTCGATATCTCAGAACTTCATCGCAAAGAACCCACAGGGCCTCTTGCTATGAACGACATTGCGCGCGTCGTTATTCACACAGCAGAACCACTGTTGCGTGACGACTATGAGCACAATCGCGTAACGGGCTCGTTCATTTTGGTCGACGAATCAACAGGGGCAACCGCAGCAGCTGGCATGTTGTTGCCGCCTCGCGAGTGACCACAGAAAATACACCACAGCCCTCGGGCGATATTCGTTGGCACGAACACGCCATCACCCGCAAAGATCGTTGGGGAAAGCAAAATAGTCGCGGTTGCACTTTGTGGCTCACTGGGCTTTCAGGTGCAGGCAAGAGCACTATTGCTAACGCCGCTGCACATCAGCTTTTCGCAAGCGGTGTTCCTGTCTACGTTCTCGATGGCGACAACTTGCGTCATGGCTTGAATGTTGACCTCGGTTTTAGTGACGCAGATCGAGCAGAAAATGTTCGACGCGTAGGTGAGGTGGCACTCCTTCTTGCCGATGCCGGATTCGTTGTTTTCGTCCCCATCATCAGCCCATTTTCTCAAGGTCGTCAAGCAGTACGCCAACGCCATAAATCGGCAGACCTAGGTTTCGCTGAGGTATTCGTTGCAACCTCAGTAGAAGAGTGCGCAGAGCGCGACACCAAAGGCTTGTATGCCAAAGCCGCCAAGGGTGAACTCACTGGTCTCACCGGGGTAGATGCCCCATATGAGGCTCCACGTTCCCCCGAGATGACCTTGCTAACGTCTCAACGCAGTGTTGATACATGCGCAGAGGAACTCCTCTCTGGCATGAACCACCTGTGGGGTTGACTGCAAGATGTTTTCAAAAAAACCATACGTATTCACAGAACGAGCCCTTTTCGTTGGTCACACCTTGGTCTCGCCATCGCTGAAGATCATGTACGTGCCCTCCACCAAAGTGGCATGCAGTTCCATCAAAATGATGCTTGCGGAAGCCAACGGCTCGTACAACATCGACAATGCTCGCTGGCTGCATAGCCCCAATATTTCGCTCTCTCAAACAATTCATGAGATTGAAGTGAGTGGGCTCGAACTTTTTCGTTACATGCCCGAAGCAGAACAGAACATTATGTGGGAGTCTCCCGAATGGTGGCGTGTAGGTGCGTTGCGTTCGCCTTACGCACGCCTGTATTCATCTTTTGAAAACCGCATTTTGATGCGCGCCCCCAGTTTGCTATCTGAGGAAGTGTGGGTGCTCTGTGAAGATGAGAGAGTAGATGGCGCAATAGATATAGCAGCAACATTTCGTAAGTTCGTGCGGGCATTGCACAGCCGCTCGGAACTCTTTTACATAGACGATCACTTCACTGGTCAAATTGGTGCACTGCGACCTGACCACATGAAGTTCACTCATCTCTTTCGTGTCGACGAACCTGGCGCAATGGATTCTTTTGCGGCAGAACTCAGTGAGCGTTCCGGTAAACACATCGTTGCTAAGCGGCTGAATGAAGGCCTTGGTATCAAGTACCGCGATGTCATGGATGCAGAATCAGCTCGACTTGTTGAAGAGATATATTCGGACGACTTCCATCACTTTGGCTTCGAAAAAGAAGTCTTTCCCGACACGTCTCCAGCGCTTGTGGCAGCCGCGCGCGAAACTCGCGCAATTGAATACGCCCGCGACATGACCTTTCGGATGCGGCAAATCTCCCGTCTCGCCAGAGCCCGTCGGGGCTGGAAATACGGCAGTGGGCAAGTGTTGAAAGACATGGGTTTACGAGGTAGGCGCCGATAGAGTTCTTCTTTCGCAACTGCTTGCAGTAGCGATGGCGACGTGGCCGAGTGGTTTAGGCAAGGGCCTGCAAAGCCCTGTACTTGGGTTCGATTCCCAACGTCGCCTCTAATGAGTCTTTCCTCCCTGCATCGCGGGGGATAGTGAAATGAATGGCGCAGAGGACCTGACATGAAACATCGGATCAATACTGTTAGTTTGACGAAGTAAACAAAGTCTAACTAGAAATTATAGGCAACTCGTTGCTTGTAAAGATTGGTGTAACCATGTTGTCTATTCGAGCAAAAAGAATCGCACTCGTATTCGTGGGTGCTGTTGCTATCGCTGCGTGCGGAGGCTCTTCAACAAGTACGCCTAACTCACCAACAACACTGTTTCAAAAAAACGGTTCACTTATAGGTGCACAGAAGCATTACGAAGGTGTCGGCGCTTCTTTGGAATATGAATGGGACAACACGAAGGATTACAGCAAAGCTGGTTTCCGCAATGGGGATAAATTCTCCTACAGCTTCGATATGAATTTGGGTGCAATAGATGCAAATGCGTTAGCGCCTAGTTCAAAGTTGAATACCTATAGCTATAACTGCACGATTGATGGTGTGTTGGTAGAAAAGGGATGCTCTTATAGCTATACCTCCTTTTCATTGGAAACAGATTTTCGTAGCGCATTTAGTAATTTCAAATTGACAAGTCTCGATGGGAA
>CAMBPP010000143.1 GCA_945869715.1 Bifidobacterium breve | reverse complement strand
AAGAGGAATCCATAAGCCTTACGGAAAGGGTCAACGGGTGAATTGCCACCCGAGCCAATCATCGCAACTACAGCTGCGATGCCAATTGCTCCGGAAAGAAAACGCCCTGTACTAAAGGTGGCGTTACCTGCAGGGAAGTCTTCACGTTCGAGGTCAACGAGAGCCGCTGCATTCAGGAACGAGAACAACAGCCCCATGCCAATGCCGGTGAGTACGAGGCCGGGAAACATGTGTGTCCAATAGCGCGGTGTTTCTTGAATCATGAACATGAACCAACCTGTTGCAAGCACGAGGGCAACGGCACCAGTGCTTAAGAGTTGGCGATATCCGAAACGTGCAACAAGATACGACGATACAAATGCGCCGGCACCTCCTAAAAAGGGGGTGGGTGACATGGCTAAGCCAATGCCCCATGCGTCGTATTTCCATAACCCGCCAAGCACAAGAGGCCACACGAGCCATACGGACATGCCGATCATGGAAACAGAGACGTTGGCAATATTGGCAATGCGAAAGGTGGGTACGCGAAAGAGTTTGACGGGGAGAAATGGCCGTTTGTGCTTGCCTGATCGACTAATTAAGAGCGGTATCAACAAGGCTGCAATGGCAAATGCAATGAGTGTTTTTACGTTGGTCCAACCCCAGGTGTTGCCTTCAACAAGTCCGAGCGCAAGAAGCCCAGTCGACACTGTTCCCATGAGCATTCCTGCGAAGTCGGGGAGACCATCTGTGGTGTCATTGCTTGCTGCGAACTGTGCCTGCCCTCGAATGAGTACAGAGAGCCCGAGAGTAATAACACCGAGCGCAAGTGGAACAGCAAATACCCAGCGCCACTGACCACCGGTGATGAGTGCACTAGAAACAATGGGCGCTGCAGAAGACCCAATGGGGAATGCGCCCGTCCACACACCTATTGCAAATGCGCGACGCTCTTCTGGCCACCCAACAAGTGCAACTGAGATAGATGCAGGCACAACGAGTGCGCCACCCATTCCTTGAAATATTCGTCCGCCAATGAGCACTGCAATGTTCGGTGCAAATGCACACACGGCAGATGCTGCAACAAAAATTGCAATGCCAATTTGAAACGCGCGCAATGTTCCGATGCGTACCGAAATAACTCCACCCAACATGGTGAGCGCGGCGATGATGATGGAGTACCCCGACAAGGTCCACGACAACGCAGCAAGACTGGAGCCGAAGTCTTTCTTAATGAGCGGAATTGCCAAGTTGGTGCCGGTGACCGCAAAAGGAAGGGCCGCCATGCCGAGCATGGATGTGGCGAGGCCAATAACGGCTAAACGTGGCACAGCAGTTTTTGTTGCGCCCCTCGACATGGGCATATCTTGACACGTTGCGTGAAAGCAACTGGTGGCGAAGCAGGGCCGGAGCGAAATTACCCTTGTATTGAAGAAGGCGTTGAGTAACGCCACAAAATTGTGTTGTCTATCTCAAGGTCAGATGACCAAATGAGACGGGCGTCTTTTGCCCACGAAATATCGTTGAAGCCGTCTTTCACGCCTATGGCTTCAGCGGGGTATTCCAATGCCTGAGTCCAACTTGTGTCGCTGAATGAAGGTTCTGACCATTTTTCAGGCTCACTTGCAATAGATGATTGACATTCGGTTTCTGGCGCTGCGGACTTCTCACACGATTTGTCGAGCGGAGCACGATGAATCACTAAACCTCGCCAATCGCTGTTGGTGTAGGCAACAACTTCTCCTGTTTGTTCATTTGTAAATTGTGCGATGAATCCGCCGTCACCCATTTGTTGACGATCGGACCCGATGTATTCAAGACCGGAATCATCTTGTTTGAAATCTTTCGTGACCATTGCAATGGTGAAGGGGAGTTCGGCAGCAAAACTGATCTTTTCTGCATTGAAAGATTTCTCTGTTGTAATGGGTACCGAGTCTTCGCCAACAAGCACGCCATTGATGTATAAAGAAAACCAGTTATCTGCCCATACCTCGGCAGTAAATGTTGAGCTTGTTGCTTCAGTTGTGTTTACAGAAACCTCAGACGAAGTGGAAGCAGTCTCAGTTTTTTGCGAACCACAAGATGCGAGTAGAAGTACTGTGCAGATGGAAATAGCGAATTTTGTTTTCATCGGGCATACGTTTCTGTTGTAACAACTCCCGTAGGAGTGGTAAAGGTGAAAGCTACAGAAGTATCGCTGACGGTGTATTCCATCAAGCCAGTTTTTCCATCTTGTGAATATTCAAGCGAGTAGGTATTGGTCTTGGGCGATGAGAAATTTGTAATTACTGCTCCGGCAAGCGGAGCCCCTGCTTCACGTATTGGCTTTGTAGCGGGCTGCGGCTCAATTTGGTCACCAGAAATGCCAGCAACCTTGCCACGCATACCGCCATTGATATAGGGGTAGGTGGTGGTGCCGTGATAGTGGTACGCACCATCGGCGCCAACATGGCCGTTGTATTCGTCAAGTTCTAATAGCGCTGAACCATCGGGTTCGTTTGCTCCATAAATGGCGAAACCGTCAAGGGCGTAGGCAATGGGTTGAGCATTGCCGACAACGTTCGACAAATGCAGGGGGGCGACGTGATAGTGGTAGTCGTCTGCGCGACCACAATGGCCGCCCCACTCGTCTAACTCGCCAGAGAGAAAGGCGTCGTCGCCCCTGTTGTTCAGCGCATTGAAAATAGGCACACCATTAACCGCTAGTGCAATGGCTCCTCGATAGAGGGAAGTTTTCCCAGAGACGGGTGTGTCGGATAGTTCTGGAACTTTTGGTAACTGCCAAGCATTGGTTCCCGTGTAGTTCATTGCGAGCGGAACTTGCTGCTGCCAACTTGTAATGCCAACCATCATGTTGTGTGCAGGTAAGCCATTGCTTTCCACAAGCCATAGATCGCCATTTGCAATGACCTTGACCGTGTCGGCAAATTCGCTAAAGCCAGGCAGGGTGCCGAGATCTACCGCTCCCAAAGACGTTGAAGTTTGTTGTGTTGCTGCAGTGCTTGAACTTCCAGTGCTCGATGATGTGCAAGCCGCAAGCAGCATTCCGCCTAATCCAAGACCACCCAATTGAAGTGCATGGCGTCGTGTCATCACCGGTTGGTGTGGATGTTCATGTGGATGTTCGTGGAAATGCATTATGACCTCTCGTAGGAAACATCGAATGACGCACTTGACAATGTTGTGGAGTTGATGGCGTCTAGCAATACATCACGAGATACTTGTGAGTCTGTAGGGAAAGTTGGGGCTGCCGAGAGGGCATAAACCGTGTAGGTGTAGATCTTTTCCCCAAGACCTTTTGAACACGGTGGGGCATAGGCAAGTTCACCATTAACACTGTTGGTACCCAATGTTCCCGGAGCAGGGCCACCTGCAGGTATGGAATACGTAGTTGAAGGAATGTTGTAAACCACCCAGTACCAGTGTGTATCGCCTGGCCCAGGTACATGGTGCATTGCAATGGCGTATTCCACTGTTCCTTCAGGCCCAGGAGTCCAAGTGAGCGAGGGGCTTTGTGACTCGCCGTCGCAGGTAAAGGCAACTGGCATTGCGCCACCCGATTGCATATCGGGGCTTGAGAGTGTAAAAGTTTCTGCGGAGGTCGGGAGAGAAGATTCCGCCACTACGGCACTACTACTTGTGCTGGCAGATTTGGAAGAGGAAGAACACCCAGCAATAAGAATGAGGGCTAATACGGTGACGGTGCGAAGTGGGTGAAGTCTCATATTTACATAGAGGGTACGTCGCCTTAATCCCAGCCCAACCGTTTACTGATGTCGTTGGCATGAACAATCATGTCCAAGCTCAGTGCCCGAATGTCATCGGCTTCGTTTTTGGTCACACCAAAAATTGAAGCAACCGA
>CAMBPP010000142.1 GCA_945869715.1 Bifidobacterium breve | reverse complement strand
ACTTTGAACATTTTCTCTCGGCACGATGGGGGCTGTATTCCCAAACGCTCCGCAAAAATATTCGATACGCCCCCGTGTCGCATGAACCGTGGCCATTGCGAAATGCAAAAGTGCTGCAGCTCAACGATTCCTTAGTGCAAGCTGCTGGTTTACCCGCACCACAAGGTGATGTTCATGCACTTTTTTCGCCAGGGGTCAGCGTCCGTGTCGGTTTACCAACAACAAAATTCGTAAGGTAGAGAAATGACTTCTTCCCCCGTTATCACTTCCGTTGTCTTCGATTTCGGTGGCGTCATTATCACGACCATTACTGAGAAAATTCAGCGCATTGCCGATTCGCTCGGTTGTCCAATGCCACAACTGCATTCCATCATGATGGGCCCACAACACGAGTCGGGTGACCACCCATGGCATCGCATGGAGCGCGGTGAGCTTGCGCGCGATGACCTTCAGGGTCTCATTGCACCCATCGCTGCTGCCGAAGGAGTGCACTTTAAGGGAAATGAGTTCGAGACTCTGTTGCTGAACAATACGTACAACATCAATCACTACGTGTTAGAGCACATCGGTGCTTTGAAAGAACGCGGATACAAAACGGGTCTTTTAACAAATGGCATGCGGGAATTTCATGACTATCTCGTCACCATTGTTCCTGAGGAATTGTTTGATGTGTACATCGACTCTGCCCTGGTAGGTATGCGTAAACCTGAACCACGCATCTTTGAACTCACTTTGCAAGAGTTGGGTGTCAAGGACCCGCAGGAAGTGGTATTCCTCGACGACTTCATGGGCAATATTGAAGGTGCTCGTGCAGCAGGTATGCAGGTCATCCATGTGGGCGACCCGCGTGTGGCCCTCGATGAACTTGAAACCATGCTGAATGCCTAATTTTTAGGGCTTGAGGGGTGGCGCGACGTAAAAGTTCGTGGCACCATATCACCATGACAATTTCAGCTGGAAGCAAAATCCCCGATGTAACAATTCACCTGCTTGGTGCCGATGGCATGCCACAGCCAGTGAGCTCACTTGAAGCACTAGGCAAAGGCAAAGTAGTTCTCTTCGCAGTTCCTGGTGCATTCACACCTGGTTGCTCGAAAGTGCACCTTCCTGGTTTCGTACAACGCTTCAATGAACTCAAAGCCAAAGGTGTGGAGTCGGTTGCATGCATCAGCGTGAATGACCCTTGGGTAATGGATGCATGGAAGCAAAGCCAAAGTGCAGATGGCATCACCATGCTCGCCGATGGAACAGGTGCATTCACTGCAGCAATGGGCTTGGAACTAGACGGATCTGGTTTTGGCCTTGGTTCACGTTCACAGCGTTATGCAGCCATCATTAACAACGGTGTTATTGAGCGTCTTGATGTTGAAGAGGGCGCTGGCATCTCAGTGTCGTCTTGTGACATGATTATTACTCACTTGTAAAAAACTATTTCGTTAAATTGGCCACCACATGGGTGCCGTGTTGAACTTCAATGCGTGCCTCAGTGGTGGCCAATTTTTGTATGTCGCGTGAGTCGTGCGATACCAAAATGACTGGACCAGTAAATTGCGCGAATGTTTGCGCAAGAAGCTCAAGTGTTGCAGCACGTGCATCGTTGTCTAATGCCGTTGTTGGTTCATCGAGCAGCAAAATTTGAGGTTGAGTGACCAATGTGCGCGCTAAAGCCACCCGTTGTTGTTGCCCACCACTCAATTCATGTGGACGCTTTTTTGCAAATGTGTGAATATCGAGCTTCTCCATCGTGCCCATGGCACGGCGCAATGCGTCATCTTTGTGAACCCCACGAGCGCGCAGACCAAAAATAATATTTTGGCTGACGGTGAGATGAGGAAAGAGGGCGCCATTTTGGAAAAGCATTCCAACGTGTCTGTCTTCTGGCTGAATAAATGAATCGCCATCGTAGAGTTGCTCGGCAAGTTCAATACGGCCAGAAGAGATACTGAGCAAACCAGCAATGAGTAGGAGCGCCGTTGTTTTACCTGAGCCATTCGGGCCGGTAATAGCGAGAACTTCTCGAGAGGCCACAGATACATCGGCGTGCAACGTGAAATGTGGGCGGGCAAAAGCACATTGCATATTGAGAGTCATGCTGCACCTCGTTGAAAAGCGGTCATCCAACGTTGGCGCAACGAAATGAGAACAACAAAAGAAATAGCCATCATCAAAAATGACAAACTCACGGCAGCATCGTTGCCACTTTCTAAGGAACTGTAAATTGCCAAAGGAAGCGTTTGCGTAGAGCCTGGGCTATTGCCGGCAAAGGTAATAGTTGCTCCAAATTCACCAAGGGCACGTGCCCAAGTGAGCACGATGCCAGCAACAAGCGATGGCCACAGCACGGGGATGTTCACTGTGAGCAAGGTGCGCCACGGGCCAGCGCCCAAGGTGCGGGAAGCCCAAGTAGTAGATGCATCAACCTGAGCAAATGCTGACTCCATGACCACAATAAAAAATGGAGCAGCTACGAAAAACTGAGCCAACACCGTTGCGCTCTGAGTAAAGGCAATGCGGTAGCCGAACCAATCTTCAAGCGATGAGCCGATGAGTCCGCGCCGGCCGAAAGCATAAATGAGAGCAACACCTCCAACAACAGGGGGCAACACCATTGGCAAAACACACAGCGTGCGCAAAATATTTTTCAGTGGAAAAGCGCGATGAGCAAACATCCACGCAAGTGGTAGACCGGCAACAATCGCAAGCACCGTTGTAATAAGCGAAGTGCGTAGTGAAAGCCATAGTGCTTCTTGTGATGATGCCTCAAAAATGGTGCTGAAGAATTGTGACCATGGAACGCGCGCAACAATGGCAAGTAAAGGAAGTGAAATAAAAATCACGCATGCCACAGCGAGCGCGGATAAACCTCGAGGCGCACTTAACTGCGAGCGTTGATGTTTCATGGTTTGATGAACCCATAGTCATTCAATATTTTTTGC
Source organism: Bifidobacterium breve (assembly GCA_945869715.1). Lineage (GTDB taxonomy): Bacteria > Actinomycetota > Acidimicrobiia > Acidimicrobiales > Ilumatobacteraceae > F1-20-MAGs119. The sequence continues at coordinate 949 of CAMBPP010000142.1, read as the reverse complement.
CCGCCACCCATAACGAAATCAATGAATGTCTGTGTGGCTTGTTGTGCGGTTGCAGAAAGTTCATTGAGTGCTGCAATGGGATAGTTGTTCGAAACATTGATGCTTTTATCAATAGGCACGGCATCAAGTTTTGACGCATTAGCCAAGGCATCGGTGACGTAGACAATTCCGGCATCTGCTTCGCCACTGGCGACTTTCTGGGTGACTCCACTGACGTTTGTTTCTCGGCTACGCGGTCGTACCACAACATTTGCTCGCTTTAGTGCTTGAGCAGCATATTTCCCACACGGTTGCGCAATGTCGCACAGAACAGTGCGGATCTGTGGTGAAGCGAGGTCACTGACATTTTTGATGTTGAGCGGATTACCTTTTTCAACAATAAGTGTGAGCGTGTTGGTGGCAATATTGGTAACGGTGTCCTTGTTGACATTGCCACTTTCAACGAGGTCGTTCATTTGCTTGTCGTCGGCAAAGACAACTACATCGGCTGGGGCCCCCTGTTTTATTTGTTCAACCAATGTGGCACTACCGGCAAAGTTCAGAACTATATGAATGTTGGGTTCAGCGCTTTCAAAGGCCGACGCAATAGAGGTCAATGCGGTGGTCAGAGAGGAGGCGGCATAGACGTCGATATTCACTTTGCTCTCGCTGCGACCACAAGCAGACAAAGCGCATAGAAGGCCCGCGGCAATACCAATAGATATTGTGCGTAGTAATCGAAAGGCGGGGACCATGCCCTCAGGCTATTAGTTCATTTTGAACTATCTGATAGTTTAATACGTGATATAAACAAGTATGGAATCCATACAAAACAGCCAGTTGTCGCTTATCGAAGCAACGTGCCTTGCTCTGATCGACCAGGGGGCAACACATGGTTATGACATCGCGAAGAGGTTTCACCCCGAGGGCGATATTGGCGAAGTCTTCACCCAAACGAACCCCGTTGTAT
>CAMBPP010000141.1 GCA_945869715.1 Bifidobacterium breve | reverse complement strand
GTTGCGAAACTGTGTATGCGAAGGCGGGTCGTTAGAAAGCAAAGTGTTGACCCGTGGGTACCCTTCCTTCGCAATTTCAATCACTTCAGGCGGCGGCGTCGTGACGAAAGAATTGCTTTGGGCAAGCGACGAGAACATTTCAGGGTTGCGTACAACCGACAATACGTCTTCGTAGCGCGACACCGCCCAGAACCCAAGTGGAGTTTGGTGAACCGGTGCTTCTTCGCGCACGCGTTGGTAATACGGATACGGACACTCGAGGACCTCGGGCGACACCATATTTACTTTTGTAATGTCTGTTGCATCGATGGAATTGCTCATTGCTCTTTCTCCCCTGTTCGATAATCACCAAATGAACTGTCTCGCGCATCGAGAGCCTGCGTGACTCCCCCTGCGAATTTTGCAAAATATTCTTTACTTGCCCGCTGATGGAAACCAAGTGCGTTGATGTCGGCGGTGGCTCGCATGCCATCACGCATTCCCATGGCTTCCATTGCGCGGTGCACCACACGCTTGTTCAGTGCCTGCAGGTCGGCAGGCACTTTTGCCACTCGCTCGGCAATTGCCAACACTTCAGCATCAAGTTTTTCGACAGGAAATGCACGGTTTGCAAAACCTGCGGCAACTGCTTCGTCGCCAGTCATTGAATCGCCTGTGAGCATTGCTTCCATGGCGCGGCGCATGCCCAGCATCCAGGCGTGCCAAGCCATATCGGGTGACGACATGGAACGCACTGGGGGGTACCCCACTTGCGCATCGTGAGCAACATAAACAAGATCACATGCAGTAGCGAGCTCGGTGCCACCTGCCAAACAAAAGCCATGCACCTGGGCGATGATGGGTGTCGCCATATCCATCATTTCGAACCATCCGGTAAGCACATGACGTGCCCACGCACCATCGGCCGTGCTGATGGGCCAGGGTGGAGTTTCCGATTTGTCTTGCGCAAGGTCGTAGCCGGCAGAAAAACTTGGCCCAGCACCGCGAACAATGATGACGTTAATTGCTGGGTCTGCATCGGCTTCACGTAACTGTTCGAACAATTGTGTGCGTAACGCATGCGACAACGCATTGCGCTTGGTTGGCCTATTGAGTGTCAAGCGCCGCACATGGGGCACAGGAGTTTCACTGAGTACTAGTTTCTCTGCTTCACCGCTTTGAGTTGTCATTGTTCCCCCATTTGTGATGCCCCCGCATCAGCCAATTGTGCGGCCACTTTCCCAATAAGGGGCACGCAGTGTGCGCTTATTAATTTTGCCCATGGCATTGCGACCCACCGTAGAAACAATTTCTACGGTACGTGGGCACTTGTACCCGGCGAGATGTTCACGGCACAAAGCAATGAGTTCTTCTGGAGTCGGAGCATTGTTGATGTCTTGTGGAACAACAAGTGCTTTCACAGCTTCACCCATGTCTGTGTCGGGCACGCCGATAACGGCAACGTCGGCAACTTGTGGGTGTTCAATGAGAACTTTTTCTGCTTCTGCTGGGTAGATGTTGACGCCACCCGAAACAATCATGTCGCTGAAACGGTCGGTGATGTACACAAAACCATCGGTGGTGACGTAACCAATTTCTCCGAGGGTGAAAACGCCTGGGCGCAAGTGAGCTTTGGCAGATTTTTCTGGATCGTTGGGGTATACCACGCCGCGACCCGTGGAGTCTTCGAAAAAGAGACGGCCTTCGGTGCCTGCGGGCAGCTCGTTGCCATCGTCGTCAACAACAACACAACGTGCAAATGGTGGGATAACACGACCCACCGAACCTTGGTGAGTGAGCCAGTCTTCACTTGCAATGGAACACACGGTTCCTACTTCGGTTGCGCCATAGGCATCGACAAAAACAGGGCCAAACCATTCAATCATCTGCTGTTTCACATCGATAGGGCAAGCAGAACCAGTGTGCGACATAATTTTTACGCTCGACACGTCGTATTTTTTGCGAACATCTACAGGAAGATCAAGCAAACGCTTGAAGTGCGTTGGCACCATGACACTGCTCGCAACTTTGTAAGTTTCGATGAGTTGCAAAACACGCTCTGGGTCGAACTTTTCCAGGATGACAACAGGTGTGCCTGCAGCAAGAACACGCACTCCCGACAGCGGGCCCGTGTGGTACATCGGACCCACAACAATGTGTGCACCTAGCATTGCAAAACGGTTCAGTTGCAATGCTGCAATGTGTTCGTCAATATTTTTTCCACCAGCAAACATGGTGGGCGGAAGTTCCACACCCTTTGGTACACCAGTGGTACCACTGGTGTACATGAGGTTCGGACGTGGCGGCACATTGCTTGATGGCTCTTCTTCAGATGCGTTGGCAATGAACTGATCGAGGGTGATAACCCCTGCACTAACAGCTGCCTGCGGACGCCAGACCACAATGGGAATTGGCTTTTCCAGCAATGCAACAGCATTAATTGCACGCTCAAGGTTTTCAGGGCCCGTAAAGAACAATCGCGTATCGGAGTCTTTCAAGATGTATGCAACTTCATCGGCATTCAAGTGAAAGTTCACGGGAACACTGGAGCCACCGGCATGCAAAGTGCATAAATGAGCGAGAGCAGTTTCGACGCTGTTTTCTGCAAATACCGCAACTCGGCGGCTGGGGCCGAGATCGCTTGCGTTGATTGCGTTAATAATTTTGTTGACCAACGTATTGAGTTGTGGCCATGTGAGCACTGTGCGCCCATCGCGAACACCTACATCTGTTGGGTGTGACGCCGCAAACTCACGCAGCACAACTGCCATGATTATTTACCCTTTGAAGAAACGGTTGCCCAAGCAAGTGGCGTGAGGAGACCGGCAAGAGCCAACTTCAACAAGTCGCCCACCAAAAATGGAGTGACGCCGTAGGCAATGGCGTTTGCTTCACCATTTGCTACTGGGATGTTGAGGTCGTGTGCCAACCACAAAGCACCGAAGGCATAGATGATGACGGTGCCAAATGCCATTGCGGCAAGTGACGACATCACTTCACGATCGTGACGACGCTCGGCAAGTTTTCCAATGACGCCTGCAGCAACAACGAAGCCAACGAAGTAGCCCAGTGTTGAACCGGTTCCGTTTTGCCAACCGCCGTCACCGCCGGCGTAGAAAGGGAGACCAGTTAAGCCAAGACCCCAGTACACCGCCTGGCTGGCAATGCCACGGCGCATACCAAGAGCAGCACCCGACAACAAAACGGCAAATGTTTGGCCAGTGAGCGGCACTGGCGTGAAGCCAAGTGAGAACTGCACCTGAGCTGCTGCTGCAGTGAGCAGCGCGAAACCAAGTACCAAAACGATGTCACGTGTAATGGCACGGGAGCGGACGCTGGACTTTGGCAAAAGATCAACAAGAACAGTGGCCTTTACGCCAGCGGTCAGGGTTGGGGTAGACACAAAAAACCTCGCTCAATTGTTTGTAGGGCAGTACTGCACGGCGAACCGTCGTCAAAGTGTACCGAGGTGACCCTTTTCTCAACGAGTTTCACGGTCCGGCACGAATTTGAGGCTTCGATGTCGCACAGGAAACGGTGCGCTACTAGCGTCTAGAGCGTGACAGACCTTCCCGATATCGACCAGTTCCGTAAAGAAGCCCGTGTTTGGCTTGAGCAAAACGCCGAGGCCCTGCCTGAAGCGGGCACATCTGACGACGAAGAGCAAGAAGTGCAGTGGGGCCAAGGCTCCGACAACGTTGCCATCTTCCACAACTACACCGATGAGCACGAGCTTGAACGCCTCAATGCAGTGAAGGCATGGCAGCACAAGAAGTTTGACGCGGGCTACGCAATGATCAACTGGCCAGAAGATGTGGGCGGTCGCGGCCTTCCTGCCACATATGTGCGCGCCTACACAACCGAAGAATCAAAGTTTCGCATTCCGAGCGCTGGTGAACTTCCCCCTACCTCAATGGGTCTCATTGCCACCACCGTTGG
>CAMBPP010000140.1 GCA_945869715.1 Bifidobacterium breve | reverse complement strand
AAGGTACGCGCAAAGGGAACATTGGTGTATTGAGGCTGCACCGCCACGCCACAACTCCCCTTGCGCATGAAATACATGCGTGCCGCGTTAGCAGTGACACGACACACCCCACTGGACTCCGCAGAGACCTGCCATTGGCTTCCGATGGTTGCCTCGGTGGAACGCGCAAGAGTATTCAGTAATACTTTTTGACCTGTCACCAATGGCTTTGGGCTCATTGCAAGTGAGGGCACAGACCAATCACTTCTGCCATTAGCTGTTTGGCGCCGAACCCGAACCACATACTTTTTGCTGTTATCTAGGCCCTTCAGCACCACTTCCCGTGCAGCATCGTTGACCTTGATTGTGCGGAATGGGTTTTTGGCACCACTCACACTGACTTGAATAGTGTTTGTTCCCGATGTTGCGCCACCGCTACAACCAGGGTCCCACGACACCACGAGACCTTCATTTTTTGGAGTGCTCACCAATGCATTCGGAGTTCCAGGCGCAGCGGTTCCGACGGCAGAAATGTCGACCACATTCAAAAGCAGATTGGGCGAACCTGTTCCTGCATTTTTTACAACATTTGCAGTGGCTCTTGCCTTGATGGCATCTTCAATTGAAACTGGGCACGCGTTGGGGAATTGTTGCGCAAGTAAAGCGGCATACCCTGCAACCAGAGGCGACGCCATGGAAGTTCCTGTTTCATAATGGGTTTCCGTATCGGAATCACTTCCCGCCGACAACACACGCACACCGGGTGCAAATAAGTCGAGACATGTTCCGTAATTCGAGCCAATGGATCCATTATTGAATCGATCATCTTGGCTATTGACCGCACCGACATTGAGAGCTTCAGGCAAATGGCCAGGAGAGGTTTGGCAAGCATCCTTCCCATCATTCCCAGCAGCCACGACAGGAACTATTCCATCGTCATAGAGGTCACGCACCGCATCGTCCATGGGCAGCGAGTTATCGTCGGCGTTCACGCCCAAACTGAGATTTGCCACGGCAAGTACACCACTTCGATGATGATGTAGCACCCAGTCGATGCCAGCAACTACACCTTCAACATCACCGTCACCAGCACAATTCAACACCCGCACGGCAATGACTGTTGCTTTTTTTGCAACTCCAAAGGTGGTACCGGCAGCAGAAGCCGCAGTGTGGGTTCCGTGCCCATCACAATCTGATGCGGGCGAGCTAGGAGAGCCACTTTCATCATTTCCCACCACATCTACACCGGCAATGACGCGCCCTACTAAATCCACATGGGTTGCCCTTACCCCAGTGTCGATCATGTAGATCTGCACGCCTTCGCCTGTTGCAGGCGAGCTAAACCGATCATCAATTGGTAAAGCTCTTTGATCAATGCGATCAAGTTGATACGGCGCACCGAGCTGAATTGGCGGAATTTCTCTTTTGTGCACTGCCACATTTTTAGTTACACGTTTTACGCGCGTGTCATGTCGCAAAGTGCTAGCTGCAGCATCACTGAGGTCGGTGGCAAAACCACCTAATGCGTATCTGAAAATGTTAAACCTTTTCGCCCCTAGGTTCTTGCTTGCAGCAACCACCCCATCAATATCGCTGCGGTGATGCAATGTAACGATGTAGGAATGTTTCAATACAGATGCTTGTGCTTGAGGTACTGGAACTACAGATACGCCCAAGACAACAGATAGCACTGTTGCGATGCCACGGCGCAACATTTTTCGCATGCGTATTTCTACTTTTTAGAAATTTTTGCTTGAAGGGCTGCAAGACGCTCGGCAAACCATGGCTGGCGAGTGCTCCACACCTGTGGCTCAATTTCTCGCTTCACGGCATCGCTGTGGGCATCAATGGCAGACATTGCCTGAATGGTTTCCTTAGTGACTTTTAAAAGTTCACGTGGAGCGGTTGTAGCGCGTGCTGCCATTTCATGTGCTGTCTTCAGTAGCACGTCATCGTCGACACACTTCCAGACAAGACCCACTCGCTCGGCTTCAGCGCCGTCGAGAATTTCACCGAATATGACTGTGGCCATTGTTGCCTGAGGGCCAGCAATGCGCCGCAGCATCCAGGTGTGTCCGCCACCGGGGTGAATTCCTATTTGCAAAAAACGTGTATCGAACTTTGCGCGTCGTGCTGCAATGCGCACATCACAACCCAAGGCCAGGTTCATTCCTGCGCCCACCGCGGCACCATTGACAGCTGCAATGGTGGGAAGCGGACTGCGCGCAATGCGCAAAAACCCTTCATAAATGTTTGACAAACTTTCCGGTGTTGCCGTTGCAAGGTTTCCCAAGTTGGCGCCAGCACAAAAGGCAGGGGCAGCGCCCGTGACCACAATTGCACCAATGGACGAATCGTTCTCGACATCATCCATGGCAGCCAAAATGTCGGCCACCATTGGCGCGGTGAGCGTATTGCGCTCGGTGGGATTATTCAAGGTAAGAGTTGCAACGCCATCTGATTTTTCAACTACGACAAGACTCATTTCACTATTCTGTCACGGCAACAGTTCATCTCCCACTTCCACAACTTCCCTTTTGCGTGACAGTATGGAGACATGTCAGATTCCGTTGTCCTTCTTGAAGTTTCCGAGCGCATTGCCACCATTACGCTCAATAGGCCTGGTGCGCGTAATGCCCTCAGCAGCGAGGTTCTGAGGCTTCTCGCCGAACTCATGAAAGAAGCCGACGCGCGCGAAGACGTTGACGTCATCATCCTCACAGGCGCCGACCCTGCTTTCACTGCCGGTCTTGACCTCAAAGAACTTGGTGACGCCTCAAGCAACTTGCTGGGTGGAACAGGTGCCGATGGCACGCCCAATGCCGATGGCGTGCGCGGACCATTTCCGAAACTGGTCAAGCCACTCATTGGCGCCATCAATGGCGTGGCCGTCACCGGCGGGTTTGAACTCGCACTCAACTGCGACTTTCTCATTGCATCTGAAAACGCCAAGTTCGGCGACACCCATGCTCGCGTAGGTGTAATGCCTGGCTGGGGCCTCTCTGTGCTCTTGCCAGAAGCCATTGGCGTGCGCCGGGCACGTGAAATGAGCTTCACCGGAAACTTCATGGACGCAAATGAAGCCTACGAATACGGTTTAGTGAATCATGTGGTGCCACATGCGGAACTTATGCCCTTCACCCGCAAAATTGCACTCGACATTATTGGTAATGAGCAAAGTGGTGTGCAGACCATCCGCAACACCTATTCCCTCACCACTACTAATGCCGATGCCTGGTCAACTGAGGCAGCAGAAGCAAAAGCATGGCGGAAACGTTCTTTTAGTGCCGACGCAGTTGCAGAACGCCGCGACAAAATTATGCAGCGCGGTCGCCAACAATGAGCGAATCGATTCTTTTCCAGCAGAACATCCTGGTTGTCAACCAAAAAGCAAAACTCATTGAACTCACTAACCAATATTCGGTTTTCGATGCCAACGGGAACACCGTCGGACACGTGAATCAGGTCGGACAAAGCAATGTCAAAAAACTTCTCCGACTCGTCAGTTCAGTAGATCAATTCCTCACACATCATTTTGACATTACCGATTCCAGTGGGGCTCTCGTCATGTCAATTACACGACCGGCAAAGCTGTTCAAGAGCACCGTTCTTATCAACGACTCAACAGGCGCTGAACTTGGGCGAATCGTACAGGAAAATGTTTTTGGTAAAATTCACTTTGCACTTGAAGTTGGTGGCTTAAAGATTGGCGCAATCAAGGCCGAGAATTGGCGGGCCTGGAATTTCTCTATTGAAGATGCCGATGGACACGAAGTAGCCCGTGTCACCAAAAAGTTCGCTGGCCTTGCTCGCGAAATGTTTACCACTGCAGATAGCTACGTAGTCGAGATCCACGAGAATCTCAGCCAACCACTTCATTCGCTCGTCATTGCGGCAGCTCTCAGTATTGACACGGCACTCAAACAAGATTCGAGACTGTAAGTTCA
>CAMBPP010000139.1 GCA_945869715.1 Bifidobacterium breve | reverse complement strand
AGCGCTTCCACGTAAGGTGCAACACGCTCACGTGGGTCCGCAAGACCCCCAGTTGCTGCTGTTCCTAGCTTCACAATCATGGAGCGCAGAATTCCACGTGCTGCGTCGGCATCGGTACCAGTGAGGGTGTCGGCCGACCACAACTTGATGTCGTTTTCTAATTCCAAAACTGCGCGTGTTGCATCGTTGGCGTTACCAAGAGCGAGTGCAGTCTCAAACTCTTCACGACGTTGTTGAGCAACAGCCACTAAGGAAGTTGCCTCTACCTGTGGCGTTGCTTGCACAACAACCGATGGCGTAGGCATTGCACTTGGGGCAACAGTGGGGTTTTGTAGTTGTTCAATAGAAAGAATTTCACCAGAAGCAAATGTGGTGGAGTTTCCCTTCACACGCAAAGTGACAACGCCGTTCCCCACAACTTCAGCAGTGCGTTCGTTGAGGTCGATGACAATACCGGTGTGCTCGTCGATGCCAAGAACGTATTCACCTTCATCTAACTGCTGCTCAAGCATTTGGAGACGCACTTCACCGAGGTAACAAAAACGCGTGTCGTGGTGTCCACCTTCAGTGTTGTTGTAATGCGGTATTACTGCTGCAGGTATGTTCAATTCACTGAGCAAGTTGAGGCCTTCGAGCCAATAGGGCTCTTCTCCACATTTATAAATTTCATAGACGGGAACAGTGCGTGTTCCTATGGTGAGAGCAGCTGCAGACGAAAAAGTAACAATGCCACCACGTTGCAGTTTTTCATGCAAGATGTGCGAGACCTGAGTATTTTTCCACTGGCGAAGTGCATAGGTGGGTGAACCTGGCCCAGCAAAAACGTAGTCGGCGTCGGTGAGTGCACTGAGGCCCTGTTGCACAACAAGTGGGTCGGCACCAATCATTCGAGTGAGGCCAAGAGGAGTGATTGCAGTGTTCACGCTGACGTCGAAGTACTCCACGGCACGCAGAGCCAGCTCGGGAGCATTTTCTTGAAAGCCGTATGGCGTATCGAGCACTACGGCATTGGGTTGCGTGAGGCGACCAATGAGTTGGCGGTGTGTTTTTACCATGGTGGGAGAGGTTTCGCCGGAACCCATAATGGCAAGAATGCGTGCGGTGGTACTCATGACTTAAATGAAAAATCCGTTCACTGAGGCGTCGTGTAATTCTTGTGCAACTCGTTGTGGGAACTGCGCATGAAGGTCGTGGTCGGCAGGCTCATACCAATTCGCAGCACCTTTTGGCAACAACTCAAGTGCGCGTGCCACCGCTTCTTTTTTGTCGACCGCCCATGCTGCTTCTCCGCTACCTACTGCAGGCATGAAAAGCACGGGTACGGAAATATGCGGGAAGATTTCTTCGGGGTTGTGCTCCCACAGCCCGCGCAGCACTTTCATGTGCCGTTCCAAAGAGAGCCACGGACGAATGGTGCCATCGGCGAGCACTTCCATATTTGCCATTGCCCCTTGAATGCCTGCCTCTGGCCAATCGGAGTGGTGAGAGCGAATGGCGCCTTCGAGTCGTTTTGCAGATGTGCCGAGCAAGTTTGGTGGGCGTAGTTGTTGTGCACAGTCGTCCCACTTGGGAAAATGTTTCTGCAATTGAATGGTGCCACCATCAACTGCACATACACCGCGCACCAGTTGTGGCGCACGTGTCGCAAGTTCAATAACAACATTTGCACCCCACGATTGCCCCGCAACAACGGGTCGCTGCAACCCGAGTTGCTCGATGAAGAGTTCAAGGTCGTGGGCGACAGTTTCCATGTCGAAACCATCATCGGGTTTTGAACTCTGGCCATGACCGCGCTGGTCGATGGCAACCACATAGTGGCCAAGGTCTACAAGATGCTGGGCGACGCCGTCCCACAGCCTGGCGTTGGAGGCAAGCCCGTGCACCAAGAGCATGGGGGCATGGGGAAGCGTGGGTTCACCCCAGGTAATGCAATGCAGATGCAAACCTGAGCGAATTTCGTGCATCTGGTGTTGTGTCATTGCGGCTAGTTTCTCATGCTTTGGGTGAAGTCGCGTAATGCTGGCATGTCACGATAGACAGATGAGCAATATGTCGAGCGCCATTTGCCTCCCTGCCTCATCGCCAAAGGTTGATGCGCTTGAGGCATCGCTGCGTTCCATGGGAAACGTTGTGGTGGCATTTAGTGGTGGAGCCGACTCTGCATTTCTTGGGGCCTTTGCCACTTTGGTGCTTGGTGCCAACAATGTGCTGTGCGCCACGGCAGTGTCGGCGTCTTTAGCGGCAAGTGAGGCCGACGATTGTCGTGCACTCGCCACAGAGTGGGGCCTCAACTGGCAAACATTTTTGACCAATGAAACAAGTCGGCCGGAATACATTGCAAATGACGGCGACCGTTGCTTTCACTGCAAAGACGAACTGATGGATGTGTTGGTTCCTATTGCCCACGAACGCACTGCGCAAATAACGCTTGGTGTCAATACCGACGACTTGGGAGATCACCGCCCGGGGCAACAAGCGGCAGAGCAAAAAGGTGCTGCATTCCCACTTGTCATTGCTGGGCTATCGAAAGCCGAAATTCGTGAGTTATCCCAAGCAATGGGGTTGCGTACATGGAACAAGCCAGCAGCTGCATGTTTGGCAAGTCGAGTTCCTTATGGAACGGCGGTCACTGTGGGCTTGCTCAGCAATATTGACCGCGCTGAAGCAGCATTGCGGCAATTGGGGTTTGCCGGCAATATGCGTGTTCGTCATGAAGGAAAAACGGCGCGTATTGAGCTTGATGCAAGCGATTTCGCTCGTGCAGCCGAGGTGCACGGCGACATTGTTGGGGCACTGACGCCGTTGGGCTACCAATACATCACCCTCGACCTGGCGGGTTTTCGCTCGGGCAACTTGAATTGGGCTTTAGAGCAGTAAGTCTCCTACTATTGAATAAGTAGCAATTCGTAAATCTGTCGGGGGAAATCATGAAAATTTCAATGGCCGTTCACTATTCGCATGGTTTCAAAGAATCTGCCAACCGTGTTGTAGAGCTAGAGAAAGCTGGTCTCGATCAGGTGTGGATCGCAGAGGCCTACAGCTACGACGCTATTTCCCAAGTGGGCTACCTCGCTGCTGTAACAAACCGAGTTGAAATTGGAACTGGAATTGTGAATGTCTTTTCCCGCTCAGCTGCGCTCATGGCAATGACCGGCGCTGGTTGCGACTACCTCAGTGATGGCCGGTTCGTGCTCGGGCTCGGTGCATCTGGACCACAAGTGGTGGAAGGTTTCCATGGCGTTCCTTACGAAAAGCCAATGCAGCGCATCAAGGAATACATTGAAGTATGTCGTGAAATTTGGAAGCGTGAAAAGAACCTGAATTATCAGGGTCAAACGGTTACCGCACCGCTCCCTCCAGGACAAGGAACCGGTTTGGGTAGGCCACTCAAGCTCATCAACCACCCATTGCGCGCCGACATTCCTATTTGGTGGGCAAGCTTGAAGGGTCTCAGTGTTGAGGCAACTGCAGAGTTGGCCGACGGTTGGTTGCCCATCATGTTCGTGCCTGAAAAGTTTGACCAAGTATGGGGCAAGCAATTGAAGGCTGGTGCAGCAAAGCGCAGTAAAGATTTGAAGACTTTACAAATTAGCGCTGGCGGCGTACTTGCAATCGGTGAGCAATTTGTGGGTGATGCAAAGTCGAAGGTCATTGACTCTGTTCGCCCTAACAGTGCCTTGTACATCGGCGGCATGGGTGCCCGTGGCAAAAACTTCTACAACGACATTTGCTCGGCCTATGGATATGAAGCAGAAGCGAAATTGGTGCAAGATTTGTACCTCGACGGCAAAAAAGATGAAGCAGCTGCTGCTGTTCCTGCCGAAATGCTTGAACTCACCAACTTGGTGGGTCCGCGAAGTTTTGTTGCTGAACGGGTGGCTGCTTTCAAAGAGGCAGGAGTCACGCATCTGTCTGTGAATCCAGTTGGTGGCGATGCTGTGAAGCAAGT
>CAMBPP010000138.1 GCA_945869715.1 Bifidobacterium breve | reverse complement strand
CACATCGTTGCCCATGTTCTTTGAGTCCATCACGATGTAAGCGCCACCATACGACTTGCGCAAAATAATGCAAATACGCGGCACGGAAGCACGAGCGTAAGCAAATACAAGTTGAGCGCCGTGGCGAATCATGCCGCGCCACTCCAAGTCTTTACCTGGGTAGAAACCTGGGGTATCGACCAAGGTGATGAGCGCAATGTTGAAGGCGTCGCAGAAGGCGACGAATCGGGCAGCTTTTTGACTTGCGGGAATGTCGAGAGTACCGGCAAGAACAACGGGTTGGTTGGCGACGATGCCCACAACGCGGCCATCGATGCGGGCAAAGGCGGTAACAACGTTGGCTGCCCAGCGGGCGCGAAGTTCATAATATTCGCCATCATCTACGAGCGATGAAATCACTTTGCGCACATCATATGAACCAGTAGATGTGGCAGGAATGAGGTCGCCTGCTTCTGGTGTCAGACGGTCAAACGGGTCGTCGGTCTCTACCATTTCGGGAAGTTCATCAACGCTGTTCGGTAGGTAACTGAGTATTTGTTCTACTGCCAAATGTGCCGCTTCAACATTTGCAACAACGAGTGATGCAACGCCACTGGCACGAGCGTGTATTGCTGCGCCGCCGAGTTCTTCATTACTCACGGTTTCGCCAGTGAATTCAGCAACCATGGTTGGCCCTGAAACAAATGCGTAGGCGTCTTCGGTCATCACAACAAAATCGGCGAGTCCAATGAGAAGTGCTGGCCCCGACACTGCTGGCCCGGTCACAACATGAATGGTAGGAACAATGCCAGAGCAGCGAGCAAGTGCTCGTGCTGCAGACCCCCAACCGTGAAGTGCAGCAATGCCTTCAACGATGTCGGCACCTGATGAACCCAGGCTCATGACGAGTGGGTACCGCTTATCGCAAGCAATGGTTGCTGCAGTTTCAATAACTAAACATGCATCGGCAGACAATGCACCACGACGTACTTCTTCTTCAATGTTGATCCATACCACGCGACGAGGGGAGTCTGGATTGAAAGTATTCAGAACACGAATATCTGCTCGTGCGGCTCCACGTATGGACTTCACAAGGTCAATGGAAGGTGCATATTCGTTCGCAAGTGTCATGACACCGTTAACACTAGGCGCGCGGGTCATTGTTTCTTGCAAGCGGAAATGCACCACGGCCAACGTGTACACCGGGTTGACGTGTGCCGTATTTCTCGATGACTGTTTGTGCTTCTAAAAGCGTGGCGCGCGTGGCGCGGTTGGGTTGTGGACGTCGACGCTGGGCCCAGCCCACGACGCGGCGAGGGAGTTCAGGAACTGCGATGCGCACGAAGTCGCCTTTCAACCAACCGGGAATTGCACTGGCCGGCACAATGGCAGCGCCGAATCCTTCAAAGGCGAGTGAAGCAAGTAGTCGTACGCCATCAATTTCTGCCTGGGCCTGCAACGCCACTCCTTTGTTCGCAGCTGCGCGGTCGACGATGCGGCGAAATGCAGTGCTGCGCGGTGGCAGCAACAATGGGAATGTGGCAAGTTCTGTCAGTGAGATGGTGTCGTATGAGGCAAGAACATGCTTGGAGTGGGCAAGTAGCAGCATGTCTTCGGAAAAGAGTGGTTGCGTAATGAGTTCTGGGTCGTCAACAGGCAAGTGAACAATGGCTGCGTCAATCGTGCCATTGGCAAGACGAGGTAACAGCGACGACGTACTTCCCTCGTGAACAATGGTGCGAATGCCTGGGTGTGTCTGCGAGAGCGAGGTGAGGAGGCGCGGCATGAACCAACGTGCGGTGGTACCGAGTACTCCGAGGCGTGTTTCCCCCGTGATTTCCTCGTCACGGGCCGTGATATCGGACGCAATATTGTCCATTTCATGCACGATGCGCCGGGCGCGTTCGGCAACAGCGAGCCCTTCATCGGTGAGTTGGCCACTGTGACGGTCGATGAGTGTGGTGCCTAAGACCTTTTCCAGCCGAGAAATATGGGCAGAAACGTTGGATTGCACGGTTCCGAGCGATTTTGCCGCGGCCGAAAACGAGCCATGGTCGGCGATTGCGAGGAGGCTGGTGAGCTGACGAAGTTCCATCACAAAATAAGATATCAACTATCTTGCTGTTCGCCTTGAGTAATAGTCAGAAATAAGGCAGAATTGTTTCAACAAGCGGATCGGACTTCCCCCAAGACCGATTCGTGAAGAACCCAACGATGGTCCCCCACCATCGGGTTCATCGGTTGAGAGGCCTCACGCCCCCCGCGTGAGGCCTCTCCCATATACCGGTAGAGGTTCTATTTCTTTGCGAGGTTTTGGCGCACGATGTTGAGCGCAGAACCAGCTTTAAACCATTCCACTTGCTCAGGGCTAAAGGTGTGCTTTGTTTCGAAATCAACACTGGAGCCGTCGGCCTTTGTAATGCGACACGTAATGGGCTTGTCAGGAACTGGTGGTAGACCCATCACGCTAATGCGATCATCTTCACCGATGAGTTCGTATGTTGCTGGGTCGGAGAATGTGAGTGGGACAAGCCCTTGCTTCTTCAAGTTTGTTTCGTGAATGCGAGCAAAGGAGCGAGCGAAAATAACAACACCACCGCGGAAGCGTGGTTCCATTGCGGCGTGTTCACGCGATGAACCTTCACCGTAGTTTTGATCGCCAATTGCACACCATGAAATTCCAGCTTGCGAATAACGTTTTGCAATTTCAGGGTAAAGGCGCGTGCCACCATCGGTAATATCTTTGCCTTCACCTGTTGCACCGTTGAATGCATTAATTGCACCAATGAACAAGTTGCCAGAAATATTCTCTAAGTGACCACGATAGGTGAGCCATTTTCCAGCTGCAGAAATATGGTCGGTGGTGCACTTGCCTTTTGCTTTCATGAGCACAGGAAGATCGATGTAGTCAGATCCGTCCCACGCAGTGAATGGTTCGAGCAACTGCAAACGATCTGATGTTGGGCTCACTACAACAGTAATTTTGCTGCCATCTGCTGGTGGTTGTGTGAAGGTGTCAACGCCTGGGTCGTAACCATTTGCAGGAAGAACTTCACCAACTGGTGCGGCAAGTAGTACCTCAGTGCCGTCTGGTGCTGTGATGGTGTCAACCGTTGGGTCGAAGTCGAGGCGACCCGACAATGCAATGGCAATAACGGTGTCTGGGCTTGTTACAAACGACAATGTGTTTGCTGAACCATCGTTGCGCTTCGGGAAGTTGCGGTTGAATGAGTTCACAATGCTGTTTGGTTTTGCAGTGACATCGGCATGGCGTTCCCACTGACCAATGCATGGACCACACGCGTTTGCAAGAACAGTTGCGCCAATTGCTTCAAGATCTGCCAAGAGCCCGTCGCGTTCAATGGTGGCGCGAATTTGTTCAGACCCTGGTGAAATGAGCAACTCTGTTTTTGTGCGTAAGCCACGCGCAGCTGCTTGGCGTGCAACCGATGCTGCACGGGTGATGTCTTCGTATGAAGAGTTGGTGCAGCTACCAATGAGTGCTGCAGAAACTTCAAGTGGCCAGCTGTTCTCGCGAGCGGCGTCACCTACACCTGCGCCAACTTTGTGTGCGCGGTCTGGTGAGTGAGGTCCGTTGATGAGTGGCTTCAGTGAGTTGAGATCAATTTCAATGAGTTGGTCGTATTGTGCGCCATCGTCGGGGCGCAGTTCGCTCGCAACTTTGTCGGCTGATGCGGCAATGTCGGCACGACCTGTTGCCTGAAGATATTTCGCCATGTGCCGGTCGTAAGAAAACACTGAACACGTTGCGCCAATTTCGGCACCCATGTTGCAAATAGTTGCTTTGCCGGTTGCGGAAATGGAGTCGGCTCCATCGCCGAAGTACTCAACAATTGCGCCAGTTCCACCTTCAACGGTGAGCACGCGTGCAACTTCCAAAATGACGTCTTTCGGACTCGACCAACCCGAGAGAGTGCCAGTGAGTTTGATGCCAATAACTTTTGGCCAACGTACGTTGAA
>CAMBPP010000137.1 GCA_945869715.1 Bifidobacterium breve | reverse complement strand
GCTTGAGACTCACCTGTGCAAATGCGTGGCAGGTATTTCGCCTTCAATGCTTCGCTACCGAAGTTGATAACGGGCAACATGCCGAGTTTTGAAATGAGAAACATGAGGCTGGTACTCGCACACACGCGAGCGAGTTCTTCAGCAACCATTGCCTGGGTTACAAGTGGCGCACCACTTCCGCCGTATTCAACGGGGTAGCTAAGTGCCGTCAGTTCCATTTGCTGAAGTGCTTTGAATGACTCCCACGAATACGCACTGTTGTGGTCAGAGTCAGCTGCGTATGGTGCAATTTTTTCTTCGGCGAATTTGCGAATGACTTCGCGAAATGCGATCTGGTCGGCGTCGAGAGAGAATTGTTGTTCAGACATGTTGGCCTCTATTTCTTTGAATAATCGTAGAAACCGCGACCAGCCTTACGGCCAAGAAGGCCGGCATCAACCATGCGAGAAAGCAATGGCGGTGCTGCATAGAGCGGTTCTTTGAACTCGGTGTACAAACTTTCGGCAACTGCAGATGTGGTGTCGAGACCAATGAGGTCAGCAAGGCGCAGCGGGCCCATTGGGTGTGCGCAACCTTCCACCATTCCCAGGTCAATATCTTCTGCCGATGCATAGCCCGACTCCAACATGCGCACTGCAGAAAGGATGTAGGGGATGAGAAGTGCATTCACAATGAAACCAGCGCGGTCTTTGGAACGAATGACGCGCTTGTGTAGAGCAACTTCAGCAAATGCAGTGGAGCGGTTGATGGTGTCTTCAGAAGTGAGAAGCGAAGCCACAAGTTCCACAAGGCGCAAGACAGGAACGGGGTTGAAGAAGTGGATGCCAATTACTTGCGACGGGCGTTGTGTGGCCATGCCAAGTTTCATGACAGGAATAGACGAGGTGTTGGTTGCCAGAATGGCGTTGTCGTCGGTGATGACCTTGTCGAGGCTTTTGAAGATGTTGGTCTTCAACGTTTCGTCTTCAACAACTGCTTCAACAACTAATTGGCGGTCGGCGAGGTCGGCTACGTCAGTGGTGAAATGTAAATTCTTGATGGCGCTATCGCGTTCGGCTTCAGTAATTTTGTTGGCGCCAAGTGCGCGGTCGAGCGAAGTAATGAGGCGCTTTTGACCAGCCTCCATTGCGGCAACGGTGGCTTCTTGAATGAGAACTTCCAGGCCGTTTCGGGCACAGACTTCGGCAATGCCCGAGCCCATGAGGCCACAACCGATAACGCCCACGCGCTGGATGTTGCTGGTGCTAGTTGAGTTGGTCATGGGTTCCTTCTTTATTCGCTGTATTCGCCACCTCTAGTTTGCCCTAACTACCCGCTGGTAATAGCGCTCGTGCTCATCTCCTCTAGCCTTTATGTATGGACTTTGAGATACCTGGGGAAATTCAAGCCACATTGGCGCAACTCGATGCATTCATTGAGAAAGAGATCAAGCCACTTGAGCTTGAAAATGACAACATGCGCTTTTTCGACCATCGTCGAGAATGGGCACGCACCGACTTTGAAAACGATGGTGTGCCACGTGCCGACTGGGAAGCATTGTTGAAGGAAATGCGCCGTCGTGCCGATGCTGCTGGTTGGTTGCGTCTTGCCTTGCCAAAGGAATATGGCGGCCGTGATGCGAGCAACTTAGAGATGGCCATCATTCGTGAGCATCTCGCAACGAAGGGCTTGGGTCTTCACAACGATTTGCAAAACGAGTCGAGCATTGTCGGTAACTTCCCAACAGTTCTCATGATGCGTGACTTTGGCACCGAGGAACAAAAGAAAAATTGGATGCCAGGTTTCTTGGAAGGCACAAAGCGTTTGGCCTTTGGTCTCACCGAACCAAACCATGGAAGTGATGCCACATACTTAGAAACCACCGCATATCGCGATGGCAGTGAGTGGGTTATCAACGGTATGAAGCGTTGGAACAGTGGTTTGCATCATGCAACCCACGACATCATTTTTGCTCGTACCAGTGGCACTCCTGGTGACCCAGTTGGTATCTCTGCGTTCCTTGTACCAACCGATGCACCAGGATTCAATGTCGATTTTTTTTGGTGGACCTTCAACATGCCAACAGATCATGCAGAAGTCAGCATGAAAGATGTTCGCGTTGGAGAAGAAGCAGTGTTCGGCCGTATTGACCATGGCCTTGAACTCGCGCAACATTTCGTACATGAAAACAGAATTCGTCAGGCAGCTTCATCTTTGGGGGCTGCTCAATTCTGTGTGAATGAAGCGGTGAAGTATTCAAATAGCCGTATTACGTGGGGTAAAAAACTTTCAACGAATCAAGGAATCCAGTTTCCACTCATTGAGCTCCACACCGAGGCCGCCATGTTGCGTCAGATGGTTCGGTACACGGCGTGGTCGCTCGACAACAAGCACCACATGGAAGTCACGCACCTTGTGGCGATGTGCAACTACCGTGCCAACCGATTGGCATGTGATGCCGCCGACCGCGCAATGCAAACCTGCGGTGGGGTGGGGTACTCCCGGCACATGCCTTTTGAGCACATTTACCGCCATCACCGTCGTTATCGCATCACCGAGGGCAGTGAGGAAATTCAAATGCGCAAGGTAGGAAGCCATCTCTTCGGTTTTGGGCGTGGCTGACCACTAGCGTTGCCTCTATGGCAAGCTCAGATGGCACCCCAGTCGATATCAAACCCCGTAGTCGTGACGTCACCGATGGCCCTCAAAGGGCGCCGGCACGTTCGATGTTGCGGGCGGTGGGTCTCACCGATGACGACTGGGCCAAGCCACAGGTTGCCATTGCTTCATCGTGGAACGAAGTAACACCCTGCAACATGACGTTGCGCAAACTCGCGCAGTTTGCCAAGGCGGGCGTACGCAAATCGGGTGGCGTTGCATTGGAGTTCGGCACCATCACAGTGAGTGATGGTATTTCCATGGGTCACGAAGGAATGCGTGCATCGTTGGTAAGTCGTGAGGTCATCACCGACAGCGTGGAGACCGTGATGCATGCTGAGCGCTTCGACGGTTTCGTTGGTCTTGCCGGTTGCGATAAGAGCATTCCATCAATGCTCATGGCGGCAGCGCGACTCAACCTCTCATCGGTTTTTGTTTACAACGGTTCCATTTTGCCGGGGGAGTTGCACGGCGAAGCACTCGACATCACAAGTGTTTTTGAGGCCGTGGGTGCACATGCGCTCGGCACTATTACCGATGAAGAACTGAGCGATATTGAACGTAATGCATGCCCGGGTGAAGGTGCATGTGGCGGAATGTTCACTGCAAACACAATGTCATCTATTGCCGAAGCATTGGGCATGAGCCTTCCCGGAACAGCTTCGCCCCCAGCAGTCGATGTGCGTCGCGAAGGTGATGCAGAGCGTGCAGGAGAAGCAGTCATGAACTTGTTGCGTTTGGGCATTCGTCCGCGTGACATCATGACGAAAAAAGCATTTGAAAATGCAATTGCGGTTGTTAATGCATTAGGTGGAAGCACCAATGCTGTTCTGCATCTTCTTGCCATTGCGCATGAAGCCGAAGTGCCACTCGAGTTGGAAGATTTCAACCGCATTGCGGCAAAGGTTCCGCACATTGCCGATACCAAGCCAGGCGGCAAGTACCACATGACCGACATCGACCGCGTCGGTGGTATTCCGGTGGTCTTGAAGATGTTGCTCGACGCAGGTCTATTGCATGGTGATGTAATGACATGCACCGGAAAAACGATGGCAGAGAACCTGGCTGAAATTAATCCTCCTGCACCAGATGGCGATGTGTTGCATCCACTTTCTGACCCCATTCACTCAGAGGGCGGCATCAACGTGTTGACAGGGTCGCTTGCTCCAAGAGGCTCTGTAGTTAAAGTTGCCGGCCTCAGCAAAGACCAGTTGCACTTCGAAGGTGCTGCACGAGTTTTTGATGGTGAAGACGGCGCAATGACGGCAATTCTTGCTGGCGATATCAAGCCAGGAACGGTGTTGGTCATTCGTTACGAAGGTCC
>CAMBPP010000136.1 GCA_945869715.1 Bifidobacterium breve | reverse complement strand
CGACCATTTCTCTTGTTGTCGGTTGACGATGGGCTCGCTGAAACTTCAGGCTTCTCGGTGAAGAAATACCACAACATCATGTTGGCAATGGTTGCCCTTACTGTGGTTGCGAGCTTTCAAACGGTTGGCACGCTGTTGGTGCTGGGTCTGCTCATTGCACCCGCAGCAACGGGAGCACTTTTTGCACGCCGCATTGGCATCATGATGGTGGTTGCAGCAGTTGTGGGTATTTTCTCTACCTATGTTGGGTTGTTGGTGAGCTATCACGCCAACGTTGCTGCCGGGGCCAGCATTGTCTTTTGCTCGGTGCTTGTTTTCACGTTGTGCGCCATTGTTGTTGAAGTACAGCGTTGGCAAGCACATCGCAAAGACATTCATCACGACCACGACCAACCTCACATGCACGGGCATGTTCACGTGTCATGAGTGCACGTATAGAAGCAGCGGGGCTCGCAGTGGGATATGGGCATAGGCCCATTGTTGACGGCTTGAATTTTTCTCTCCAGCCGGGTGAATTGTTAGTGCTCATTGGTACAAATGGTTCGGGTAAGTCGACATTGTTGAAAACGCTTGCCGGGCTTGTTGCCGCACAAGGGGGAAGCGTCAATGTTCTGGGTGCTGCTCCAGGTTCGCAACATTCCTTGGTGGGCTACCTTCCTCAGCATCCGGTGTCGTCACATACATTGCCGTTGCGCGTGGAAGATGTTGTTGCCATGGGGCGTTATGCACACTTGGGTTTAACCAGGCGTGCTTGTGCGCAAGATCAGCGCATTGTGCAAGAGTCGATGGAGCGCACTGGTGCTATTGCTTACAAGTCACGACCATTACGAGATCTTTCCGGTGGTCAGCAACAGCGCACACATTTGGCGCAAGTGCTTGCGCGCCGTGCCGACGTGTTGTTGCTCGATGAACCCACTGCAGGGCTCGACCTCGTGGGTCGCCAGGCAGTTGCCGAATTAGTTGCGCAAGAACGCGCTCGTGGAGTTGCTGTTGTTATGGCAACGCACGAGTTGTCAGATGCCGATACGGCCGACATGGTGATGTTGTTAGCGCAACGTGTGGTGGCTCAAGGCTCGCCTGCTACGGCGCTCACCGATGCAGCACTGCGCGAGTGTTTCGGTTTTACTCAGCCGCACTAAATGCGTTTCACCACTGCACAGGAAGTGTGCGCCTACCCCACAGAATTGCTGCACCTAAACGTTCGGTAGGGCCAGCCAGTTGCATGGTGGGGAAGTGTGTTGCCAAAGTTTCAATAGCAATGCGGGCGGTTTGTCGTGCAATTGGTGCACCCAAGCAGAGGTGAATGCCCCAGCCAAAGCCGTAGTGGCGTTTCAGTTGCATTGCGTCGCGGTCAATATTGAATTCATCGGGGTTGGGGAATGCGTCGGGGTCACGATTCGCCGAGGCGTACATGACCATTACTTTTGTTTTTTCAGGAATATCGACACCATTAATCACCGCTGGGTTTTCATTCGTACGAAAGAGCCCGAGTACTGGCGGGTCGTATCGCAAACTTTCTTCAATGGCGTTTGGTATGAGTGAAAAATCATTCACAATGCGCTGCCAACGTGAAGGAACTTCTAGCAAGCGCCACATGAGATTAGTAATGAGCGATGTTGTGGTTTCGTGCCCTGCAACTAAGAGCTGCAACACCATTGCTTCCATCTCGCTGAGGGGAATGCGCTCGCCGTCAATAGTGCGTAGAGAATATTCAGTGAGCAAACCTGGCGTGGGTGCTCCACCTGCATCGGCAACGCGTCGACGTTGTGAAACTGCAGCATTGATGTACTGCTTAATTTCTTCAGTGGGCTTCACTGCTGCTGGTGGGTCAGACAAACCAAGCACTAACTGATCGGCCCAGTTTTTAATGAGTGTTCGGTCTTCTGGCGGAACACCCATGAGGTCGATGAATCCCAAAATGGGCATGGGGCAGGCAAAAGCGTCGTGCAGTTCTGCGGTGTTTCCATTGGCCGCCATGTCGCGGGCAAGTTCGTTGGCGACGCGCATCGCATCGTCGGCAAGCTTTTTTACTTCAATCGGGTTGAACTCATTGCGCATGAGCACGCGGCGCTTGGTGTGCTCTGGTTGGTCGAAATGTTGAAGGTTGCCGCGGCCGTCAACGCCGGAATATGCAATGCCAGCGCCATAGCGGTTTACCCATTCATTGGGGCTCGTGAGAATGTTGTGCACATCGGCGCGATTCGCCACCGTGAGAAATTCGCGGCCGCCCATGTTGGTGTTGTGCACGGGGCACTCAGTACGCAGTTGCGCATAAGCGGGGAAGGGATCGGCAAGTACATCGGGGTCCAGTGGGCTATACGGGCACTGCGCAGGTGTGCTCCCGTTGGCTGTGGTCTGATCGTTCATGTTTTTCGTCATGTTGTCGCCCCCCGACGAATGTATTCAACACAATTCCTCAAGTGAGTATTTCACAAGTTTCTCAATAGGTTCGCCAACGACACCTCAAAGCGATATGGCTTCTAGTGTGTAAGAGATGTCTGAACCTTTCCCCATTCGCTTTGACCTTGTTACTTTCGATACCCCTTCGACTGAGGTTTTGGCCGCATTTTGGTCTGAGGTCATGGGGCTCGTTGAATCTGAACGTGAAGACGGCGATCGATGGATTGTGTTGTCTGACAAGCACGGCGTTCGGCGTCTGGGGTTTCAACGCGGCGTACACCGGCCTGGTGGAACGCATCTCGACCTCGTGTGCTCGCTAGACAACTTTGACGCCGAGCACGTACGCCTGCTTGCATTGGGCGCAACTGAAACTGGACCCGTTCGTCATGAGTCTTATGGCATGATTGCCAACTTTGTCGACCTCGATGGCAACGCCTTTGACCTGTGTGCTTACCTCTGACAGTTGGGGAATAAAAAAAGGGCCGCCCCGAAGGACGGCCCTTTTTGTAACTCTGAATTGTTTATCCAGCAACACCAATTGATGTGTCGATGAACTGGTTCGTGACCACACCGTCAACGGTGAGTGTCGCGTCTGTCTTTACTCCGAGGTCAGCCAACAATGGCATAGCCTCGTCGTACAACTTCTGTACACGATCAACATCGAAGTTGCCGTAGGTGCTGTCGGGGCCATTGCCACCGATTCCCAAACTCTTGAAGAGTTCGAAGCCTGCAGCATTCAATTCTGGTGTGAGGGTCCAATAGTTGTTGTACGTCTTTGTGATTTCCACCAAAGCATTACCGATTGGGGTGGGGTCTGCGAGGTAGTCAACCCAAGCCTGTTGCAACTTCGGAACGAGAACCGCAAGACATGGGCTCAATTCTTCTACGCGATCACTGAGAACGCTGTACATCGCAGGGTACGGCTGCCAGCCAAGATCGTGAATCAATGTGTAATCGATTGGGGCCGGAGCTCCGTCTTTCCAGTTGATTTCATTTTCATATTTGTAGGCCTCGTTGGTGACAAAACCTTGCTGAATGAAGTTGCCTCCGTCAGCAATCCACTTGTCGGGCGATCCGCCGTAGTTGGGGTCACTTTGATCTTTCTTAATGAAGCCCTTGCCCAACAACCAGTCCATGTAGGTGGTTCCTGAGAAGTGAGAAATACGAGCGCCAGAGGCACCGAGGCTTGCTGGGTCCTTCGGGTCGATCTTCAATTGCTCTGGGTCCCACATGAGGAACTGAGGGTTGATTTCCAAAGTGGTGGCAACTCCGGTTGCACGAACGGTGCCCGAGCTTTGAATGATGTCGTCGGTGTTCACGTATCCCAGTGTGATGTCCTGGTCGGTCTTCATGACCGAAAGAACTGGCTGGAATTCAATGGCGTCTCCACCGGCACGAATTTCAACGGTCTCAATGCCGCCAACTTTATAGGCGTCGGCAATTGGGCCCGAGTAGGTGAACAACTTGGGGTCGGCCACTCCGCCTGCACCAATGAGTTGGTAGGTGCCGCCGTGTTCAATTTCGGGCCACCAGTCAGTTTGAATGACAAGATTTGCGGGGCAGACAACTTCGTCAGT
>CAMBPP010000135.1 GCA_945869715.1 Bifidobacterium breve | reverse complement strand
CATGGTACTTATTTATGGGGTATCGCATTTCTGGAAGCGCACACTAAGCGCGGTGAACTTGTTTGGCACTGCATTTGTTCTTGTTGGTGCATGGTGGGTGTCGAGCACAACTGAAATATTGGTGGCATCTACCGGTGAACGCCGCGAGTTGGCTTGGTTGCCATTGCCCCTCGTTCTTGGTGCAGTAGTTGCACTTATGGTGAGCGACGTGGTGTGGGGCAAGCTCAACTTTGTGCGCCGCGAACGCCAGAGGCTGGCCTTTGTTGTAGTGCCCGTGTTTTTGTTTATATGGACAAGTCATCTACCGAACAGTGTTGGATACATCGACATCTTTCACCACGGTGAATCGCTAAATGGTGGGTGGCTGCTGAAGAGCGGTTGGGTGCCCTGGCGCGACTTTTTCTTCAACATAGGGTTTTATGGTGCAGCCGTTGTACCGCGCGTGAGCTTTGGGCTTTTTGGTACGTCGTACTGGGGCTTTAGTGCAGGTACGGAAATATTATTCATTCCGCTCTTGGTGGTGGCGATATACGTGGGGTGTGCTTCGCTGGCGTCGCGCTATTGGATGGCGCTGGTGGGTTTAACTCTCACGTTGATGTTCCCCTTCACAGCGATGGGCGGATTCACAAAAATACTTGCTGGCGATTCCATGTTGTTCGTGTACCGCTTTGCATCAATTGCAGTGGTCATTGTGGGCGTACTGCTCTTCGTACGCAAAACCAGCTGGGTGCGGGCGCTGTTCTTTGGTGGGGCACTCACGTATGCAGTCATTGCAGGTTCCGAGATGGTGGTGTTTGCGGCCGCTGCATGCTTCACCGTGTTCTTGCGCGATGCTGCTCAATTGCGGCGGTGGCGTTTCTCGCGACTTCCTCTTTTGCAATTGTTTCGTTCCACTTTGTATGCAGCAGGCGGAGTCATTGCTGCACTCATTGCAAGTGCGGCAGTGATGTGGCGCTACGGCGCATTGAAGGGGTATATCAACTGGTGGCGCACGTTTCCATTTACATGGCACATTGAAACAGGGATACCGCTCAATAGGTGGCCGACTATGGCTGAGTTTGGTTGGGGTACCGAGTGGACGGTGCTTTATGCCATTGGTATCGCCATTCTGTGCGTCATTTGGTTTGTGGTGTGGCGCATTCGTGCGGATCGAACATTGCGTACTGAAGACTGGGTAGCTATTGCTTTAGCAATTGGCAACTTGCTCTTTATGAAAAAGACGCTGAATAGGCCCGACTCGCATTTTTTCCAGTCGCTCATTGTGGCGATGCCGTTGCTCTTTTACGTGGTGACTCGAGTGGTAGGAACCATCAGTGATTCTGTGCAGGTCGCATTCACTCATGGACACCGAAAAACTGCATTGCATACCGTTGCTTTCGGTGTACTGACTGTGGCATTGCTGTTTCCTTTTATGACCACGGCCGATGTGCTGAACGCTCGGGTGCACAATGCTGGTGCACGTGTACAGCCTGTGACTGCACAAAAACCAGAGTTCCCTCGGGTGGGCTATTCGCAAGAATACGAGTTCCTAGATAACTACCGCCAGTTGCGCACTTTCCTAGAAAGCAATATTGGCATGCGAGCAAAAATTTACGACTTCAGCAATATGACGACGGTGTACAACTTCTTATTGAATAAAAAACCCCTGACGCGTTACAGCTATGTACTACAGGCTTCTTCAGTGGCTGCACAAAATGAAGTCATCACAGCGTTACGGAAGAAGAAACCTGAAGTGGTGTCGTATGGCTGGGATAGCGCAATTGATACGTGGGACGACTTGTCGAACTCGGTGCGGCACTGGGCCATTAGTGAGTATCTGCTGAAGAACTATTCACCGTGGACAACTATTGGTGGCAAAAACTTTGGCAACGTACTCTTCTTGCGTAACGACCTAGCGCCTGGGAAAGGATTGCCCGTTGATGCGGTTCCTGCACAAAGTCGTGCCGAGAAACTTTCCTCATTGCGTAGTTTGAACACATGTAACTGGGGTGCCGCGTCGAACTATCTCACCTTTGCTCCCACCAAGCCTGGAGTGCCAGTAATAAGTGAACCCGTGAAGGGAATGCTTACCGTCTTTGGATGGGCACATACCAGCGATGATGAAGCAGTCACTATTGAAGTGAAGTACAACAACACACTGCTCATTTCTGGCCCGAGTTCAAGTGAACGCCCCGACTTAGCTATTCGCGGGGTGGTGACCGGTAAAAAATCAGGTTTCCGTTTTGATATTCCTGTTGCGGGAAACATTAGCGACACAAACTTGGTGACAGTTGAACAAGTGAATGCTGCCGGTGTTCGTGCTGCTATTCCTTATGTTGCACCAGCAGGAGTAAATGACACCGTCGGTGAATATGGCGTGCAACTCGACACCTCGCCTGATGGCAAATTGCAGGTGGGTGCCACACGTAAGTATGTGGAAAAAGTAACGCTTCCCGAGAACTACCGCGGATACAACTGGATTATTGCGTACTCAGACTTTGGGTTCAGCAACGACCATTTTGCGTTGTACGACGTGGGAAGCGACAGCAACCGGGCCATTGAGTTTTCCTCATTGCGACCCAAACACTTAGCCGCAGCTCGGGCAGGTTCGTGCCCAGCTTGGTACGGCTGGGAAAGCAATGTGGTGTATTTACAGCACGATAAAGAGCAGGTAAACGTTCAACTCTCGTTAGTGAAGTAGTAACCTCAATGTGATGTCAGGGCTTTTCGGTGGTCTACGTATCGGTGTTGTGGTTGTTGCCTACAACGCAGAAACAACCTTAAAGAAGGTTCTCGACCGCATTCCACACGATGTGGCTGCAGAAATTGCTGCAGTATTGGTGTGTGACGATGCCAGTGCCGACTCCACTCATGAAGTAGCACTTGCCTACCAACGCACGAACGACCGCCTGCCATTGCACATTGTGCGCCACCCGGTGAACCTGGGTTACGGGGGTAACCAAAAGGCTGGCTACCATTTAGCCGCCGAAATGGGCCTCGACGTGGTGGTGTTGTTGCATGGCGATGGCCAATATGCCCCCGAGCTCATGGCCGAGATGGTGAAGCCCATTGTAGAAGATGGCGCCGACGCCGTTTTCGGGTCGCGCATGATGAACAGTGGTGCAGCACGCAAGGGTGGCATGCCGCTCTATAAATATGTGGGCAACAAAATTCTCACGCGTTATGAAAATGCCATGACGGGTGCAAGCCTCACCGAGTGGCACAGCGGATACCGCGCGTATCGCGTATCCACGCTGCAGAAAATTGCATTAGCGAAAAACTCCGATGGTTTTGATTTTGATACACAAATTATTTTGCAGTTGCTTGATATCAAATCAAAAATTGTAGAAATCGCAATTCCAACGTATTACGGCGATGAAATTTGCTACGTAGATGGCATGAAGTACGCCAAAGATTTGTTTAAGCACTCTACGCAATATCGTTTGCGCAAAATGGGTTTTGGGTACGACGAAAAGTTACAGGGCGATGTTGCCTACGAGTACAAGAGCGACCGGTTGTCGTCGCATGGCCAAATTGTGAAGTATTTGTCGGGGCGTAGCTCTGGTGATGTGCTCGACCTTGGCTGCTCCGATGGTTTGCTCTCGATGCAAATGAAAAGCTTGGGTTACACCGTGACCGGCGTAGACCTGGAAGAGCACCCGCAGGTGTTTGGTCGCGTCGATAAGTTTGTTCAGGCAAACCTTGATGCTGGTTTGCCCGAAGGTCTGCCTGCTTCATTAGATGTGGTGGTGTGTGCCGATGTGCTTGAACATGTGCGTCAGCCAGAGTTGCTACTTGCCGAGCTTGCGCCACGATTAGCACCAGGTGGAGCAGTGATTGCCAGCATTCCTAACTTTGGGCATTGGTACCCGCGCTTGCGCACTCTTTTTGGCAGATTCGACTACGACAACCGCGGCATTCTTGACCGAACTCATGTGCGCTTTTTTACGCGCCGTAGTTTCGAACGCTTAGCGAAACAAGCCGGGTACACAGTGCACCGTCTAGGTGC
>CAMBPP010000134.1 GCA_945869715.1 Bifidobacterium breve | reverse complement strand
GGTTTTCTTTGTTGCCGATATTGGCACTCAGCAAGGAAATCTTGATCTCATTGCTTTTGCGCGTCAGTCATTTGGGCCAATCGATTTGTTCTTCGCCAATGCTGGCGTTGGCCAAGGCACCGACTTACTTTCAGAACCAGCAGCGTGGGAAAATAGTTTCAACATCAACGTGCATGCTCATCGTTGGGCTGCTGAAGCTCTCATGCCGGAGTGGCTCGAGCTTGGCAGTGGGTACTTTTGTTCCACAGCTTCTGCGGCGGGTTTGCTTGCACAAATTGGTTCTGGCCCGTACTCGGTAACCAAGCATGCAGCAGTTGCATTTGCAGAGTGGCTTTCCATTACGTATCACGACCGCGGTATTCGCGTGAGCTGCTTATGCCCACAAGGCGTGAACACCAACATGTTGAACCCACCGGGGGGCGACACTGGCGGCTTTGCCAGTGCAGGCGATGTTGTGAAGTTGGCAGGTGCAGTTCTTGAGCCTGAAGACGTGGCAGAAGAAGTTGTTCAAGCAATTCAAGAAGAGCGCTTTCTCATTTTGCCCCACGACGAAGTAGTGACCTATATGACCACACGCGCTACTCAACACGAGCGTTGGTTGCGGGGCATGCGCCGTTTACAAAGCCGCGTCATTAAAACTGCGACAGGTCAATAAACGCGTCGAGAGCACCGCGGTTGCCGAACACTTCGGCACCACCTGCAATAGCTTCGTCAACGCTCATTCGACGCCACACCACTTGCAGCAACACTTGAGCAGACGCACGTAAGGCAACGTCGCCCTTGCCATGTTCGCGAGTTACTTCAATACCAGTTGCTTGCGGAGTCAACATCCACTCGCCATCGGTGTCGGTGCAATGAAAGTGAATAGTGCCAGTTAGTTGTGCTTTTTCTTTGAGCCGCGGTACGAAAATGGTGAACAGTTCATCAACTCCGTCGGCGCACATAGTTGCATCGGCCGCACTCACAACCCCACCTGCAAGTTCAGCGTCGAAACGATGCACTAATAGTTCTTGTGCTTGGCGCCTCTTCGCCCAGCGCCCTGCGTCGCCACCGGTAAAGCTCCATACAGGTTCGGTATCGCTCACGCCGGCAAGGTAATTCTCAATAGCCTCTGCACCTTCACGAAACCACTCCACCATGTTGGCATCAGTTTCAGGTTTTGCAGCACGCGGTGAGCCTTTCGGGTCGGCACCATTGGTTTCCAACATGTAGTGAAACCAACGCTGCACTTTGCCTACATGAAAAACGAGGTCGCCCACGTTCCACCCTGGGCAACTTGCGACCGGCGCTGCGAAACCACTCACTTGCGCTGCAGAAATGAAACGCTCATTTTCTGCAGCGAATGTTGCTAAATATTCCGCACCGGTGAGTTGTTCGTAACTCATGCGTTGTTATTTCAAGAGCGCTGAAAGTTCGCGCCACCCTGCCATCGGCAATTCGAGTGGGTTGTGAGTGAGGACCTGAACACACACATGGTTTGCGCCGGCATCGTGATGCTCTTTAATGCGTGCCGCAATCTTGTCGAGCGTGCCCCACGTAACAATTTCATCTACAAGTCTGTCTGACTGATTAGTGATGTCGTCTTGCGTGAAACCTAAACGCATTAGGTTGTTGGCGTAGTTCGGCAAACGGGTGTATGTACCCATGAATTTGCGTGCGGTCTCACGTGCTTTGTCTTGATCGGTTTCGAAAATGACAGCAATTTCTGGAGCAATGAGTGGTTTTGCACCCATCAATGCGCGAGCTTCAGCGGTGTGTTGTGGTGTAGTGAAATACGGGTGTGCACCCACACCACGCTCGGCAGACAACTGCAACATCTTTGGCCCAAGTGCACCAATCATGCGATACATCGGGCTCTGCGGTGCTGCGCCGGCATAGGGCGACTTATCCATGACGTCGAGGTACTCAACCATGTTGGAATAAGGCTTGTCGTAGCTGAGCTTGTGCAACTTGGTCACCATATGTGAATGGCTGACACCAAGAGCAAGAACAAACCTGCCAGGAAAGGCTTCCGACAGTGTTTTCCAACCCGATTGCATGGTGTGTGCAGTTCGGGCAGCAATGCTTGCAATACCTGACGCCACATTGATGTTTTTCGTTGCACTCAAAATAAGAGCAGACGATGAGAAAATTTCGCGACCAACTGCCTCAGGGAGCCACACTGTTCCAAAACCCATTTCATCAATTTCAGCTGCGGCTTCTTGGGCCTTTGCCATTGGTTGCACGTCGAGTGCAAATGTCCATAGTCCGATGCGGCCAAGGTCTGGTTGTTCTGCGTTGCTCATGGCTCCACGTTAGTTGTTGAGCAGCCAATCATCGAGAAGCGAGCGCGCAATAGAGATATTTGAGGGAATCATGGGCATGTCATCGCGACGGAACCACTGAGCGTCCATGATTTCGCTCGGATCGCACACAATGTCGCCGTGATCAAAAGAAGCACGAAAGCCAAGCATGAGCGAGTGTGGGAATGGCCAAGGTTGACTGCGCACGTAACGCACGTCACGAACCCACACACCCACTTCTTCATGCACTTCGCGCACTACCGCTTCTTCCAGCGTTTCGCCGGGTTCCACAAAGCCGGCCAAGCACGAGTACATGGGTACTTTCCACTGCACTCCCCGACCCAACAACACTTCTTGGTCGGGGCCATCTGGACCACGGGTCACAAGGGTAATCATGGCGGGCGCAAGTCGCGGGAACGCCAACAAGTTGCATTTCGGGCAACGCAACGAACGCTCGGAATCGGACAGCACCGTGACTGTTCCACAGCGACCACAAAACTTGTGCGTACGACTCCACTCCACCAGCTGCACTGCACGCCCAGCTGCCAGCCATTCTGCTTCAGTGGCTCGGCCGTGATACGAGAACAAATCGATAGCGGCTCCGTCGGCAGGGTCGAGGCCGTGAGGAACATCTACGGCCCAGACCGCAACATCGCCCATCATGCCCACGAAATGCACATTCCAGTCGTGCGCCGCAGGTTCGGCTGCTTCCCACACCGCACCGCCCACAATATGGAAATAGCGGTGTTGAGCCACATGCTGAGATGGCGACAATGAGGGCACTAAACGCACGTCTGCAGAAGTCATATGTCTCACCGTACCTGTTTTCACTAAGGCCGAACCCAATGCAACTGCATAAGATGCGTTCTATGAGTTCATCAAATGTTGTCATCGTTCAAGCCGTTCGCACACCAATTGGTCGTCGTGGCGGCGGTCTGTCCACTATGCACCCTGCCGACGTGCTTGGTGTTGCACTGAAAGAACTCATTGCGCGTTCTGGCATTGACCCTGCAGAAGTAGAACAAGTTGTTGGCGGTTGCGTCAGCCAAGTGGGCGAACAAAGTTTCAACATCACCCGCACTGCATGGCTTGCAGCAGGTTTGCCACAAACAACTGCAGCAACCACTGTCGACACTCAATGCGGTTCTTCACAGCAGGCCACCAGCCTTGCTGCATCGCTCATTGGTAGCGGTGTTATTGATGTTGCCATTGCATGTGGTGTTGAAGTAATGAGCCGCATTCCTATTGGCATTAATTCATCAAAAAAGTTGGGCCTTGGTGTTCCTATTCCGAAGGCCTACTTTGCGGAATATGAAATGACGAGCCAGTTCGAAGGTGCAGAACGCATTGCCGACAAGTACGGGGTGACACGCGCCGACACCGATGCTTTTGCATTGGAAAGCCAGCGCCGTGCAGCTCAAGCATGGAAAGAAGATCGCTTTGCGGGTCAGTACGTTGAAGTGAACGCTCCCGACCTCGACGACGAAGGTAAGCCCACTGGCACTACTCACCTGGTGAAGCGCGATGAAGGCATTCGCGACACCACCGCTGAAGGCCTTGCTGGTTTGAAGCCAGTTGCTCGCGAAAATGGCGTGCACACAGCAGGCAACTCTTCACAAATTTCCGACGGTGCTTCAGCAGTACTCATGATGACGGAAGAAAAAGCAAAAGCACTTGGCCTGAAGCCACGCGCTCGCATTGTCGATTCTTGCCT
>CAMBPP010000133.1 GCA_945869715.1 Bifidobacterium breve | reverse complement strand
TCACGGCATTTAAACTCACAGCACAAGCAAAGTCTCCGCCGACCGTTACAGAGGTCGCACTCGATATTCCTGTAGAGACCGGACTCGAGCTAGAAACCGATGAATTATTACCTAAGCGACCATTCGTATTCGCACCTGCGCACTGCACTGCTGTCGACACAATGAAGCACGTCGAGTTCGTTCCTGCAGCCATGGCACTCACGTCTGCAATTCCAATGTCAACGGGAACAGTGCTCGACACCGTGTCACCTGAACCAAATTGGCCACTTGCGTTCGAGCCCCAACACTGCACAGCGGCATCGAGCATCACTGCACAGGCAAAATCTTTTCCCGCAGCAACAGACGACACACCAGAAGTAAGCCCTGTCACTTGCACCGGATACGAGCTCAACGTGGTGGAGCCATTTCCTAATTGAGCAACATCGTTCTTGCCCCAACACTTCACACCACCGCCAGACACGGCACATGTAAAACCTTGCCCCGCACTGACCGAAGTAACACCGGACAGTGGCGCTGACAACGCAGAGGCTGGCTTCACATGTGACGACTCAACAATCCACACGCCACAAACTGCAATGAGCAATGCACCGGAGAACGGCCTACTGAGGCGGTGAGGCAATGACGCCCGCGGCAGCGGAGCGTTCGCCATCTGAAAATGAGATTAGGGATATCTGGAAAAATGATCTAGGGGTCAACTTCTTGGCCAGAAAAGAAAAAAGACCCCCAAGGGGGCCTGTTTTCTGGTGAAAAGAACCTGAAGAAGCGAAAACTCCTTATTTGGAGCGGATGACGAGATTCGAACTCGCGACCCTCACCTTGGCAAGGTGATGCTCTACCACTGAGCCACATCCGCGTAGCGAGGGAAATGTTATCAGCCCCGCCCCCAAAACCGACGGCGCGACCTCATTTCATTGAATACCCCTTTATCGCGAGAGATATCCCCCATCAACTGCCATCACATGGCCCATTGTGTAAGTGGCTTCGTCGCTGCTCAACCACAGGGTGGCATGAGCAATTTCCTCTACCGTGCCAAACCTGCCAATGAGGCTGAGGCGAGCAATGGTGTCGGCCTCATTGCCACGCTTGCGTCGCGCCATTGCGTTGCGCAACATCGGAGTGTCAATGCTTCCTGGGGCAACGGCGTTAATACGAATGCCGCGACCCGCATACTCGATAGCTGCGGCTTTAGTGATGCCAGCCACGGCAAATTTCGACGACGTGTAGGCGCTTTGACCGGGTTGCGGACGATACGAGTTGGTGGATGCAATGTTCACAATGGTTCCACCAGTATTCGCAGCAAGGAATGCACGCACTTCTGCTCGCATTGAAAGAAAGACCGAGCGCAAGTTCACGGCAATGATGCGGTCGAACACTTCTTCTTCTAATAACGCGAGTTCAGGTGCTTCACCTTCAATGGCTGCCGCATTAACTGCATGATTCAAACCGCCAAAGTGCGACACCGCAATTGCGACAAGAGCATCAACGTCGGCAGTTTGCGAAACATCAGTTTTGTGAAAGATGGCTTGCCCGCCAGCGGCTGTAATGAGCGCAACTGTTTCTGTACCCAACTCTTCTTGAATATCGCCCACCACAACTTTGGCACCCTCCGCGGCAAAGGAAAGAGCAATTTGTCGTCCCATTCCACTTGCTCCGCCGGTAACCAGGGCAACCCTATTTGCAAATCGTTGTTGAGTCATTCCTCATCATTCCGCACTAATTGCCTCGGCAACGGGCTGGACGCTCGCAGAACGAGTGCGCACCACAACCCCCACTGCAATCAGCATTACTACGGCACCCTGAATCTGGAGCACTTGCATCGATTGGCTATAAAGAATCCAAGCCCCTGCCATAGAAATTGCGGGGCTGAGCAGGTTGATCAGCGATACCAGAGTGATATCGAGATAACGGGTTGCCCAGGTAATGAGTGTGTGCCCAATGAGCCCGGGAATAATGACTTGAGCAGCAATGAGCCACCAGTCATTGCCGTTGACCAGTGCGAAATCGGCTTTGGCAATAATCGCAACGGGAACAAGTACCACAGTTGCTACTAGAAAGACCGCCGCCAAAAACGAGCCGGCGTGCGTACCTGCATCGCGGGCTTTTTTTGCGACAACAAAATATGCACTCCACACCACCAAGTTGATAAGTGCATAGAGGTCACCGCTCAAGCCAGCATCACTATTGGCTTGCGCAGCAAACACCACCATGCTCACTCCACCTAGGGCAACCACACACATGCATATACGAAGAACAGTTGGACGCTCACCAAAAAGGCGCGGAGCCACGAGCAACATAAGAACTGGTTGCAAAGCGGAGATGAGAGTGGCATTTGCGATGGAGGTGTGCTGAAACGACATGAAACCACTCAGCATTGATGCAGCAAAGAGAACTCCCGGTAGAAAACATTTTTTTATCATGGCCACAGTGAGGCGACCGCCCGACATATAAGCCGACAGGGTCATGACCGGCACCGACAGTAAAAGCCGTATGGGAGTGAAAGCGATAGAAGGAGCAGTGATACCGCGAACAAGCAACGGCCCTACGCTCCAAGCAAGGACAGCCGCGATGCAAGCAAGCAAAGCAAGTTCGTGTTGTGGCCCACCAGTTTCGTGGTGGGTCTCTTTATGGCGCCGCACTATTTCTTACTGTCGCCTGCAAGATTCACGCGCAACACCAGCACACCATCTTCTATCGAGGCGACTGCATCGCCAATGATTGCAAAATCTTGAAAATCGGTCTGCGCTTGATTGAGAAAAGCCTGACGCTCTTCACCAGAAACTGGTGGCAGTGAACGCCGCTTCACCGATGATGCCCGGTCTTTGAAGCGCTCAATCATTTCATTGGGGTCAAATGCTGCCATGCGTCAAAATTACAACGTTTTGCTCTAAAGAAGTGGATCTACCGATGATGCAGGTGTGGAAACTTGATCTTGAAAAAGTTCATTGCGAGCTGCGAGACGAGGCTTCTTCTCTTTCTTCATACGGATATCGGGAGCAACATCGACAGGCTCATGAGCTAACGAGACGGGAAGTACTTCCGCTTTGCTTGCTGGGCGCACCATGTTGAGTAAAAAGACGCGATCTACGCCTTTGCTCTTCATGTAAGTGCGTTCACTCATAATTTCAAGTGGAGCGAGAGCTTCGGGTTCTGGCCGCGAAGTGCGCCAGAACCAAATAGTGAGACCAAAGAGCCCGATGCCACCGAGAATGAGCACTGCTGAGATAACAGTGACGATGCCAACGGTTGCAACCATAGGGAGATTCTAGTGGAGACGGCTGAACAACCCGTGAAGAGCAGTACTCACCTGGTCGAACTCAATAAGAAATGCGTCATGGCCATGTGGCGAATCGATTTCAACGTAGTCACAGGTGCCACCAGTTGATTCCACAATGTCGCGAATACTGCGCTGCTGGTATGACGGGTACAAAATATCGCTCCAGATGCCTACCGACACCACGGGCACTTGGATGCGCGCCATTGCCGCCTCTACCCCGCCACGACCTCTCCCGACATCGTGAAGGTCCATTGCCTTGCCGATGATGAGGTAGCTATTGGCATCGAAACGCCGAATGAGTTTGTCGCCATGATGATCGAGATAGCGCTCTACCTCGAACCGATCCCACATTTCAATGCCGCTTTTGTCGGCGTTGCCGTCGGCAAGTTCGCGACCAAATTTTTCTGAAAAAATATTATCACTGCGGAAGGTCACTTGAGCAACCATGCGCGCAATGGCTAAGCCTTCCCATGGTCCTTCGCCTGGTGCAGCGTTGTAGTAATCGCCGTTGTTCCATTGTGGGTCAAGACGTATGGCCCGACGGCCAATGACTCCCCAAGCAATTTGTTGAGCAGTAGCTTGCGCGCAGGTTGCAATAGGAACAAGAGAACGAACGCGATCGGGGAACATGATTCCCCATTCAAGAACTTGCATTCCACCCATTGACCCGCCGATGACGCTTTGCCATACGCGAATATTCAGGTGATCGGCCAAGCGTGCCTGCGCACGAACCATGTCGCGAATGGT
>CAMBPP010000132.1 GCA_945869715.1 Bifidobacterium breve | reverse complement strand
CACGACCCCACAACGCCAGAGGACATTGCAGAAGCGCTGACGTGGAATGCTTCCATTGCAGAATTCCCCACCACCGTTGAAGCAGCTCGGGCTGCCAAAGCTTCTGGGCTCCGCACAGTTTGTGGTGCGCCAAACGTGCTTCGTGGGCGTAGCCACAACGGCAATGTGTCTGCAGCAGAACTCATCTCGCTCGGGCTGTGCGATGGTCTGTCATCGGATTATCTTCCATTCGCGATGATTGGCGCATTAGGAATACTCGTACGAAACGGTATCTGTTCAATTCCCGATGCAGTTCGCTTAGTAACTTCCGGGCCGGCAGAAACTGTAGGACTTGCGGATCGTGGATTCTTGGAAGTTGGTGCCAGAGCAGACCTCACCATATGTCATCTCAATTGCGAGAACCCTGCAGTTATCGGAACATTTCGGGCGAGCACCGCGAGCATCCCTAGCCTGGCCCTTCAGGATTCGTGACATGACTCAATTTTCAAGTCTTCTCAGCGAAATGGCATCAGTGGCTGAAAATGCTTACCAGTTCGCAATGACGAATCTCACTTCAGCACAACGCAGCGCCGACATCGGAATCGGTGGCGATGGAACACCAACGATGTTCCTTGATCAATTTATTGAAGAGCCTGTGCTCGCAGTAGCCGAGAAATTTAAAGTCAATGTCCTCTCTGAAGAAGTCGGCTGGATTGACCGCGGGTCTGCATACACCGTGGTGCTTGACCCGGTAGACGGCACAGCGAACTCTGCTGCAGGTGTACCAATTTCTGGTTTTTCTGCAGCAATTGTGGAAGACGACATCATTGTTGAGTCGCTCGTTACTTGGCTCGGTACAAACTATTCATGGCGAGCACATTGTGATGATGCTGTGGTTCAACGCACAACTGGGCGCACCAAACTGGCGGGTGCGGCGTTGTCGCTTCTACGGCCCCGCCCAGGTACTTGGAACACCTGGTCTGTTCTCGCACAAACTTCTGAACGCATACGCATTCTCGGCTCTTCTGTTATTGAGGCGTGTCTTGTTGCAGATGGAGCAATAGACGCCTTTTGTGATCCGGGCGGAGACATTCACCGCATAGTTGACATTGCCGCAGTATCACTCATTGTTGAAAAGTCAGGTGGCGCATTGAAGGATGCTCAAGGAAGGCCCCTCTCCTTCTCGCCCGACCTCACCCTGAGGTGGAGCGGTATCGCTGCTGCCACGCCTCAATTAGCCGATGAAATCGCATCAATCATCGGTGGAAATCCTGCAGTGTCGAGCAACGGCTAGTTAAAAAACCCCTTTAATGCTCGCGCCATTTTGCGCCGATGTGGAGCGCCCGATGGCAACATGTCGACCATAGTGATTGAAGTGTGAATGTGGCCGCGTGCTTCCACATGTTCAACCTTCACTCCAGCTTGCATGAGCGCACGCGCATATGCATTACCTTCATCGCGCAGTGGGTCGAACTGGCATGTCACCAACATTGTTGGCGGCAACCCCGCAAGTGATGCAGCAAGTAACGGTGAAGCTTGTGGATTCTTGCGTTGCTCTGGAGTGGCGTAGTGATTCCAAAACCATTCCATGAGTGACTTTGTGAGAATAAAACGTTCTCCATTTTCTTTATGCGAAGCGTGTTGCTGTGAACCGTCGGTCACGGGGCACAACAAGAGTTGACCACTGAGTTGTGGCCCACCTGTGTCGCGAGTCATTTGTGCAGTAACTGCAGCAACGTTGCCACCAGCACTCCAACCAGCCACTGCAATTTTTTCTGGAATGCCACCTAGGGCCGCAGCATTGGCGTGCACCCATTTCAATGCAGCAAAGCCATCTTCTGCTGCTGCAGGAAACGGCGCTTCAGGAGCATGTCGGTAATTCACCGAAATAATGAGCGTGTTCGACTGCGCACACAAGTCGCGACACAGCGGGTCGTCTGATGTATGACTGCCAAACACCCAACCGCCACCGTGGAAATACACAACAATAGGGTGCGGGCCAGGGCTTGCGGGGCGATAAAAACGATATTCCAATTCACCGTCAGCACCTTGCAAAACACCGTCTGCAATTTCGCCCACTTCGGGGCCTGTTGGGCGCTCTGCCGACGATGCTTCGGCAAAAGCACGAGCCTCGGTGGGGGTCATTGTTTCCATGGCGGGCAAATTGAGAGTTGAAATAAAATCGAGCACCATGTCGACATCGGGTTGCACTTCACGCACTAAGCCGTCGTTGCGCTGCGTCTTGGTTGAACCAGCAAGTTCAAACCCGAGGAAGCCCTTGTTCACCACTTCCTCGCATGCCATGCGGTAGCGCCCGACGCCTCCTATATACGGAAACAGCACGCGCGGTTTACCAGGAACGTTGGCCCCCATGTACCACGAGTTGGCATCTTGGAAAATAGTGATGTCGGCGCAATCGGTGCAATGCACACGCCAACCCTCTTCGGCAACTGGTGTGGGTTCAATGGTGTCGAAACCTTTTTCACGCATGTGCACCAACGTGTCGCGAATCCAATCGACATGTTGCTCAATAGACACCATCATGTTAGAAAACACCGACGGGCTACCAGGACCCGTAATCATGTACAGGTTAGGGAAACCAACTGATGTGAGACCGAGGTACGTGAGTGGGCCATTTTCCCATTTGTTTTTGAGAGTGACGCCATTTTTCCCAGTGATGTTGGCGTTCACAATGGCGCCAGTCATTGCATCAAAGCCAGTGGCATACACAATTACATCGAATTCCTTTGACTCTTTGCCAAAGTCAATTCCAGTTTCCGTAATGCTGCGTATAGGGCTTGTATTCAAGTCAACAAGTCGCACATGTGGCTTGTTGAATGTTTCAAAATACCCCGTGTCCATACACGGACGCTTTGTGCCATAACCGTGTTTGTATGGGCTTAACAATTCTGCAACTTCAGGGTCTTTTACCACCGAGCGCACTTTCATGCGCATGAACTCGGCAACAACATCGTTTGCTTTGCGATTAATTGCTGAGTCCATGAAGGTATTGCCCAACGACAGCAGTTCGCCTTTTTGCCATGCCTTTTCCAGCAACTCAAATGCCTCGTCTTGCGTGACCGATAACGCAGAAACAGTTGAGTCTTCCAAAGGCACACCTGTGCCTGAATAGCGAGCTTCGTGTTGATACGTCACACGATCTGCTTTCAAGCGCTCAACGCGATCTTGCGGAGCGGGCCCGTTAAATGCCGGCATCGAGAAGTTCGGTGTGCGTTGAAAGATCACAAGTTCTTTTGCTTGCTCAGCAATGTGGGGAATTGATTGGATGCCCGACGAACCGGTGCCAATTACTGCGACGCGCTTACCTGTGAAGTCGACCCCTTCATGTGGCCAACGACCAGTGACATACACATTGCCGGTGAATTTTTCAGTTCCAGCGATGTCGGGTTCTTTCGGCACCGACAAACAACCCGTTGCCATTACATAGTGCTGGCAGGTAATGGTTTCTCCAGCTGATGTGTGAATGCTCCACCGTTTTGCGACCTCATTCCACTGCGCGCCATCAACCCGCGTGTTGAATTCAATACCTGAATACAGGTCATGCTTTTTTGCAATGAACTGCGCGTAACGCAGAATCTCTGGCTGAGCAGCGTGTTTTTCCGACCACTGCCACTGCTCATGAAGTTCGGGGTCCCATGTGTACTGGTAATCGGTGGTAGCGATATCGCAGCGTGCCCCGGGGTACCTATTCCAATACCAGGTGCCACCCACATCATCGCCTGCTTCTAGCAGGCGATGGCTAAAGCCTGTTTTGCGCAGTTCATGCAAAAGGTACATTCCAGCAAAGCCAGCACCTACAACCACAACATCAACATCTGATTGCGCCATTACTGCCCCCTTATATATAGGCCCGGCGAATCCCCCGATACGCCTCCCATAGTCTCTCAGATCTCAAGCGCCTCATCAACATGGGCTAACTTCACAGGTATGGCTGGGGAATCGACAACGCGTAAAAACCGCGCTACTCCAGATGAGGCCCGTGAACGGCTCATCAACGCCACCATTGAACTCTTGAAAACTGAGCCCATT
>CAMBPP010000131.1 GCA_945869715.1 Bifidobacterium breve | reverse complement strand
ACCACAGTAAGGGCAACCATTGCCAACATGATGTTGTGGTATTTCTTCACCGAGAAGCCTGAAGTTTCAGCGAGCCCATCGTCAACCGACAACAAGAGAAATGGTCGTCGACACAGCCATGCAACAACACACACTGCAACCAGCGCTATGAATTGCCACATCAAGTCGGAATTGCTCACGCCTAGCACTTCACCAAACAGGATGTTTGTGAGGTCGCCTGCGAATGAACTCGAACGCGACTGAATGATGACACCTAAAGCCAACATGCCCACAAACAACAAGCCAATTGCCGTGTCACCCGATAGTCGGTAGCGACGTGTCACCACGCTTACACCCGACATCATGACACCTGCACCAATTGCTGCTCCGAGCACTCCAGAAAAACCAAACAACAGCGCCGCAGCAACACCGGGAACCACACCGTGAGCCAGCGCATCACCCGCGAAGGCTAAACCGCGCAAAACTACAAATGTTCCTGCGACCGCACAAATGGCTGACACCAAAATGCCGGCGTAGAGCGACTGGCGCAAGAATTCATTGTCGGCGAAAGGCCCGAAGAAAAAGTTTCCCACGATCTAGTTCACCAGATTCACGAGAGCCCGCCAGCGATTGCCGTTGCGAGTTGGGTCATCATGTCGTCGTAGCCGCCATTTTCAGGCAATACATGGGTTGATAGTTCCACCACGTCAACACCAACTTCTTTGGCAATTTGAGCTGCTACGTCGGCGGGGGTTCCTAGTTCGGTGAATATTGCCTTGACGCCATTCTCTTTCGCCACATCCTTGAGATCTGCGAGTGACCCAGCCGATGCTTCTGCCGCTGTTGAAAAACCAGGAATTACAGCACCAATAACAGTGCAGCCGTAACGAGCGGCAAAGTAACCAAGCGAATCGTGGCCAGTGACAAGTTTGCACGCATCAACTGTGGTCATGATGTCGCGAATTTTTGCGCTCAGTGCGGTGAGTTCACCAACAACTGCAGTTGCCTCTTGGGAGAAATCTTTTCCTGTTGCGAGCTGCAGAGCTTTCGCTAACGCAGGAATTGCTTCAGCAAGTGTTTCGGGGTCGAGCCATACGTGAGGATCTTCTGTGCCGTGGTCATGTCCGACTTCCTTTTCTGCGCCTGCTGCTTCATCTTTTGCAGCAG
Source organism: Bifidobacterium breve (assembly GCA_945869715.1). Classification (GTDB taxonomy): domain Bacteria; phylum Actinomycetota; class Acidimicrobiia; order Acidimicrobiales; family Ilumatobacteraceae; genus F1-20-MAGs119. The sequence continues at coordinate 2,906 of CAMBPP010000131.1, read as the reverse complement.
CATCAAGAAGCGTGACGTGATCTGCAATATGGAACATTGCCACACCCGACTTTTCCGCTTGGAGCAAAGAATCTTCCAAGCCCTCTTCTAAGTCGAGACCATTCGACACCACAAGGCTCGCGTTGTTGATGGTTTCTACATCTTGTGCCGACGGCTTGAAGTCATGTTGATCTTGTCCATTTGGAATAAGCACCGTCACCGTGGCGGCATCGCCAACAAGGCGCGACACCACATCGCCAATTGCGCTGTAGGTCACCACGATGGAAGGAGTTGTATCGCTCGACGATGAGCCATCAAAAGAGCAGCTCGCAAACAGACCCAGAAGTGCACCAAGGCACATGTTCCGGAAGCGCTGTTGCATCAGTTCACTATAATGAGAATGATTCCTATTTCCACTTCTCGTGTTCAAGAAGCCAGATTTTCCGCTCCAAACCTCCACCAAAGCCTGTTAATGAGCCATTTGCACCCACCACACGGTGGCACGGCAACACGATAGCCACCGGGTTACGGCCATTGGCGCCACCCACGGCTCGCACCGCTGCGGGGCGCCCTACCCATTTCGCCTGTTGCCCATAGGAAGTGGTCACGCCGTAAGGAATGCGCGCCAACGAATTCCACACCTCTATTTGGAAAGGAGTCCCCAGCAGGTCGAGCTTCACTGCAAACACGGTGCGTTGACGGGTGAAATACTCACCGAGTTGAACCTCGGCAATTTCTAAAAAACGATCAGCTTGTTCGCGTTCTTTCGCAGAAAAAGAATTTGCAACAACGAATCGCTCAAGGGTGTCATTTTCGAATTGCACACCGGTGAGCCCGCGCGGCGATGCACTCAATCTCAATGCTCCAACAGGAGACGCAATGGATCTGAATACAGCAACCACTGCAGGCTTCATCTGTTGAGTTTGTCACAGGCACGACCTAACTCCCTTCGCAACACTCATCAGTTGTAGTGTGCAATAGTTATGACAACACATTCCCCCGCTGCCGACGGCGCATACACGCGACGTCAAATTCTCACTATTTTCAGCGGCATCATGGCCGGAATGAGCTTGGCCTCGCTCGATGGCACTGCAGTGAATACGGCGCTTGCCACCATGGTTGCCGACCTTGGTGGTCTGAGTGCTTACGCATGGATTGGTACGTCGTATTTGCTCACGTCCACTGTTGCCAATGCTCTCTTTGGCAAGTTAAGCGACATTTATGGCCGCAAGCGTCTTTTTCAAATAGCCATCATCACCTTCCTCATTGGCTCCGTTGGTTGCGGAGTTGCGCAGTCGATGCTGACGCTCATTGTTTCTCGTGGAGTTCAAGGCATTGGCGGTGGCGGGCTCATGGCTATTGCGTTCGTCATCATTGCCGATGTTGTGCCACCCCGTGAACGTGGGCGCTATGTAGGCCTCATTACAAGTGTTTTTGCGGTGGGGAGTGTTGCCGGCCCGCTCATGGGAGGATTCTTTGTTGAACAACTGAGTTGGCGCTGGATCTTTTTCATCAATATTCCTATTGGACTTGTTGCACTCATCGTCACCTCTCGTGCATTACGCATGCCCGTACAGCGCCTCGATCGTCAGGTCGACTACTTAGGTGCGGCACTTCTCACTGGTTCCGTTACCTGTCTCATTTTATTTTTGTCGTGGTCGTCGACAGAGTACGGCTGGGGTTCTGCTATTTCTATAGTTCTGGCAATCGCCGCGGCATTACAAGCACTCGGTTTTGTGCAATGGGAAAAGCGCGCTTCTGAGCCCATCATGCCGCTGCATCTTTTCCGCATCGATGTACTGCGGGTCACTATTCCCCTCGTCACTTTTGCTGGTGTCATCATTTTCGGAGCAAATGCTTTTATTCCGCTGTACCTACAAGCAATTACAGGGTACTCGCCAACCATTTCTGGCCTTCTTTTAGTACCCATCATGATGGGCGTTACTCTCATGAGCGTGTCTACAGGTCGCCGCATGACAATTACCGGCAAATATAAGCACTGGCCAATTTTTGGTGCTTCTTCGATGTGCATTGGCATGGTGCTTTTATCTCAAATGTCGAGAAGCGGTCTAGGTCTTGCTTCAGCGCTCGTCGGCATGTTCTGTGTGGGAGTAGGTATTGGAAGCATCAGGCCAACAGCAACATTGGCCACTCAAAATGCTGTTGAATGGAGCGACCTTGGGGTGGCGAGTTCAGTCATTACTTTCTTTCGCACGCTCGGCGGCGTCGTTGGCCTCGCTGCGTTTGGCGCACTACTGAATTCAAATGTTGAAGGAAAAATTGACGAGAAGTATCTTCAAGCTCCACGGCAAATAAAGAATCTTGCAGAACCGTTGCGTAGTGATGTTCTTCGCGTTCTCGGAGATGGAATTACCAACCTCTATCGTGTGGCAATACCCATTGCGGTTGTGGTGCTCATTATTGCTACCCGAATGCCAGAACGCCCCCTTCGGGAAACTTCTGGCATGCAAGACAGCAACGCCGCGGAATAACTATTCGCCAGAAGCCTTTGGCTCTTTTGGTAAGCCAAGTACACGTTCGCCAACAATGTTGCGTTGAATTTGGCTCGTGCCACCCCAAATGGTTTCAGAACGCGAGAAGAAGAACGTCGACATCATGGGGCTCACGGGGTAACCCGCACGACGCCTGTCGCGCGAAGTTCCGGGCCATGAGCCAATGTCGGAGCCAGCATCGACCAACATTGCTTCTGCACCAAAAATATCGAGTGCAAGCTCTAACGCTGTTTTGTGCATTTCTGACCAGAACATTTTATTTGATGCACCAAGCGCAGCAACACTGAGATCTTTTGTTTTATTCACAGTGGCTGAAAGCGAACGCAAACCGTTGATGCGAAGAATTTGAATTTTGGAGTAATAGGTCATGAGGCGTTGGCGAATCATTGGGTCATCAATGATGCCGCGACGCTT
>CAMBPP010000130.1 GCA_945869715.1 Bifidobacterium breve | reverse complement strand
CGACGCACTTTCACCAAATTTCACCTGAGCTCGATTCGTATTTAGAATCGCGTGCTTTGCCACCTGCATACGTAGAAGAAATTATTCGTTGTGCAATTCTTGAAGATCTCGATGGCGGCATTGACATCACCACTCATTCCACTGTGTCGGCCGATCTGCGTAGCGAAGTGCAATTCACCTCGCGTGCGCCGGGTTGTATTGCGGGTATGCCTGTATTGGCGGCAGTTTTGGAAATGATGTGTGGCGAAAACAACCTCACTTACGAAGTTCTTGTGCGCGATGGCGATGAAGTGTTACGTGATACGCCACTCTTGCGTGCTTCTGCATCTACTCGTGACTTACTAACGGCCGAACGCACTGCGTTGAACTTGCTGTGTCACCTCAGTGGTATTGCAACAGCAACTCGCAACTGGGCCAACCAACTTGCAGGCACAAATGCTGCGGTGCGCGACACGCGCAAAACCACACCTGGCCTACGCAAGCTCGAGAAGTACGCCGTGCGTTGTGGTGGCGGGCAAAACCATCGTATGAGTTTGAGCGATGCTGCTTTGGTGAAAGACAATCACATTGCAGCCGCCGGTGGGGTAGCTGCTGCGTTTCAAGCAGTGCGCGAGCATGCACCCGACATTACGGTTGAAATTGAAGTGGACACGCTTGATCAGTTGCGTGAAGCGCTCGGTGCCGGAGCCGATCTTGTATTGCTCGACAATATTGAGCCGCATGTATTGCGTGAAGCTGTAGCTATTGCTCAAGAGCACACTGCACGTACCGGTAAAAAGGTGTTACTCGAGGCAAGTGGTGGGCTCACCCTTGCTACTGCCGGGGCTGTTGGCGCAACGGGTGTTGATTTCATATCTGTAGGCGGGCTCACGCATTCATCGCCCATCTTGGATATTGGTCTCGACTACCTACGCACGCTCTAGAAACTCCCTGACTGTACGCCGGGGTCTGAACGAGCCGTAATCTACAGGTAGGCACGCGGGGGCGTGCAGCAATCAACTGGGGGCTCTTGTGGATATTGCAATTATCAAACGTGCTATCGAATTGTCGCAAAATGACGGAGAGTTTCAGATCAATGCGAACTGGTGGAGCGGGTCGCTGACCGTAACGGAAAATGGTTCGGGCTGGAAAATCGGAATTACTCGGGGGAAATTCGGTGCACCTGCAGAAGCTTCCGCAACTGGGCTCGCCGGAAGCGGTGGCGATGTGCAGATGAATGCCGATTCGCTGACTTGGGAAAATTTATTGACCACAGTTCCGCCTTCTGGATACACCGACTTTGTTGGTGCCTCTGCTCTTGGTGGAATGCAAACAAGCCCTGAGCCATTTAATGGCGAACGTCATTTAGCAATGCGTCGTTTTATTGACCTCATGCGTGCAGCAAAGAACGGCACAACGGGTGCACCGCAACCAGGTGGCTATAAGCAACCACACGGCACTTTCGATAAGGCGGTGGGAAGATACATCCACCTCAACATTGATGGTGTTAGTCAGCGTGTGTATTTTGAGGAAGCCGGACAGGGCATTGGACTCATTTGCCAGCACACCGCAGGTGCAGACGGGCGCCAATTTCGTCATTTCTTAGAGGACGAACGCATTACTTCGAAGTATCGCGTCATTGTGTACGACATGCCGTTCCATGGCAAGTCGCTACCGCCAGTAGATAAAGCATGGTGGACTGAGCGCTACACGCTCACTCCAGAAAGTGCAATGGGTTTGCCGGTGGAGTTGTCTCGTGCACTCGGACTCGATCGTCCGGTTTTCATTGGCTCATCTGTAGGTGGAATGTTGGCGCTCGATCTTGCCCGGTATCACGCCGATGATTTCCGTGCGGTGATTTCACTTGAGGGTGGCCTACATGCCGATATCCCCGAAGGTGCGTTGGAACCAACGGGAGATGAAGACCCAGCAAAGCACGCGGCAACAATGCTCATGATCATGTCGCCGACTGCGCCGGAAAGTTCACGTCAAGAAACACGTTTGCATTATGCGCAAGGTGCGCCTGGTGTGTTTCCTGGCGACATTGACTATTACGCCTTCACACATGATCTTCGCGGACAAGGGCATCTCATTGATACCAAGAAATGTGCGGTGCATTTACTGACGGGGGAATATGACTTCCCAACAATTCCGTGGACGGAACTTGCGGCACAGGAGATTCCGGGTGCAACCATGGAAATTATGAAGGGTCTCGGACACTTCCCGATGTCGGAAGACCATGTTGGACTGATGAAATACGTACAACCCATCTTGAATCAGATTGCGAAATAAAATGACATCACATGTAAAGCCACTCACACTGACCGGAACTGTTGCGGTAGTAACCGGAGCATCAAGTGGAATTGGCGAAGCTACTGCGCGTCAGTTCGCTGAGCTTGGGGCCACTGTTGTGCTTGCTGCGCGGCGTATTGACCGACTCACTCAGCTGGCAAAGGAATTAGGTAATAAAGCATTAGCGGTAGAAGTAGATGTTGCCGATGCAAACGCGGTGCAGTCACTATTTGATCAGGTCATGTCTGCCTATGGACGTGTCGATACTTTGGTGAATAACGCAGGGGTCATGCTCATTGGTCCGGCACATATGGCTCCGCTCGATGAGTGGAAGCAAATGGTCGATGTAAATGTGATGGGTGTATTGAATTGCACGAAAATTGCATTGCCGTATTTGGTGGAGGCAGCAAAGAGCGCACCACGCAATGTTGCCGACATTGTCAACGTGAGTTCTGTGGCGGGCCGCAAAGCGCAGCCAGGCTCGGCGGTGTATGCCGCAACCAAATTTGCAGTGGGGGCATTTAGCGATGGCATTCGTCAAGAACTCGCATCTCAACACGTACGCGTCACTTTGGTGGAACCAGGTTTCACCGATACCGAACTTGCCTCGCACATCAACCCAGTGATTTTGGAAAAGATGCAAGCGGCAATGGCACAGATGCCCCGAATGACGGCCCATGAAGTTGCCGACAGCATTTCTTTCGCAGTCACGCGCCCAGCCGGGGTGTCCATTAGTGAGATTCTCATTCGTCCTACCGAGCAAGAGAGATAGTGATGGCGAACAACATGAACACATGGACATCGGGGTTGCTGTTTCCTGAGGGGCCAGTACTTATGCCCGATGGTTCGGTGTTGTTGAGTGAGCTCACGGGAAATCGCATTACGCAGGTGTGGCCCGATGGAATGAAAAAGACCATTGCGGAGCCACTGGGTATGCCCAATGGTTTGGCTTTTGGGCCCGATGGTTATTTGTATTGTGCGAACATGGGCGGGTTGTTGAAGCCGAGCATTATGAAAGACGTGCCAGGTGCAAACGTGGCAAAGCTCGCGTATCGCGGTGGCTCTATTCAACGCATTGATATTGCAACTGGCGAAGTGGTCGATGTAGTTACTGAGTGCGAAGGCTTCACGTTGCCCGCACCTGACGATCTCATTTTCGACGCGGAAGGTAACTTCTATTTCACCGACATTGGTGTGATGGATCATGATGATCGCAACGGTGACGAAACAGGAATCTATTTCGTGTCGCGTGACCTGCAAACGGTGAAGCGGTTGGTGCGTTCAATTGTGCCAACCAATGGCATTGGTATTTCACTCGATGGCAAAAAGTTGTATTGGACCGAATATCACACAGGCCGTTTGTTTGTGCGCAACATTGTGTCGCCGGGAGTACTGGAAGAACCTGCTGTGCCATTTGGCGATTGCATCTTTACGCACCCATTGCCTGTTACGTTTTTCGACTCGCTCACCGTGGGTGCTTCCGGCGAAATTGCAGTTGCAGTGCATAACGGAACAATGGAAGGTCGCAGTGGGGTCATTACCTTCAATGCTGAGGGTGATGAAGTTGATTTTGTTGCTTTCGACGATGCGTGGACTACACATGTAATTCTCTCTACGAGTGGCAGCCCCACCGCATATGTAACTCTTTCGGGTACCGGGCGTCTGGTGGAATTGCCGTGGGGCTTTCACCAACTTGCGCCGTTGTATGGCCCGCGGTCATAGTTTCTATACATGAATGAACTAGATCTTCTTGAAGAACACCTGCACGCACTCTTGCCAACTGA
>CAMBPP010000129.1 GCA_945869715.1 Bifidobacterium breve | reverse complement strand
GAAAACTGCGACATGGTTACACCGTTTCAGGAGTTGGCAATATTCTTACGAATATTCACAATGCGATCGTGTGAATGATTCACATCGTCACCTTGTTCATCGAGCAGAGCAGAACGATCTTTCAGTGCTTCACGCTCTGCAATGGTGGTATCAACTCGCGCAATGGCAGCTTCAGCACCATGCTCATTGATATACGTGGCCCATTCCACGAGCGCCTCGACCATTTCCGATTCAGGAACAACCGCAACGTTGCGACCCTTCACAAAAAGATGCCCGCGCTTGTTGCCCGCAGCAATACCAATATCGGCTTCACGTGCTTCACCGGGGCCATTCACTACACACCCCATAACGGCTACCTGAAGTGGAATGAGTTTGTCGGCAAAAGCTTCTTGGGCACGACGCGCAACATCGATGACATCAATTTCTGCTCGCCCGCAACTTGGGCAGGCAATGAGGTCTACGTTTTTACGCTCACGAAGTCCGAGCGCTTCTAAAAGTTGCCGACCCGCACGTGCTTCTTCCACAGGGTCAGCGGTGAGGCTATAACGAATGGTGTCGCCAATACCTTCCAGCAAAAGTGTGGCAATGCCAGCAGTGGCTTTCAACAACCCAGCAGGTGGAGGACCAGCCTCGGTGACGCCTAAATGCAACGGTGCATCGGTGACCTTGCTCAATTCGCGATAAGCATCGACCATGAGCGGAACATTTGATGCCTTCACTGAAATTTTGATGAGGTCAAAGCCGACTTCATCGAAGTAGGCAATTTCCCGCAATGCAGACTCGACCATTGCCGCAGCAGTGAGCCCGCCGTACTTCTCGTATAACGACGGGTCGAGCGAACCGCCATTCACACCAATGCGAATAGAAACATTGCGATCTTTTGCTTCAGCCGCAACCGCTTTAATGTGTTCCGGCTTACGAATATTTCCCGGGTTGAGGCGCAGCCCGTGCACACCAGCTTCCAAAGCAGCGAGTGCCATTTTGTATTGGTGGTGAATGTCGGCGACGATAGGTATTGGAGACCGCGGAACAATTTGCGCTAAACCTTCAGCCGCTTCTATTTCATTACACGTGCAACGAACAATGTCGCAACCAGCAGCAGCGAGTGCATAAATTTGCTGCAAGGTTCCTTCAACGTCTGAAGTCTTCGTTGTGGTCATGGACTGCACAGTGATAGGTGCGGATCCACCCACGGCAACTTTGCCGACGTGAATTTGGCGGGTATGTCGACGTTCAATCATTACTAGAAAGTATTGCTGGTCTTAGAGCGGTTGGGTGATATCGAGGTATAAACCAACAAATAATAAGAACCCCATGAGGCCCATAACAATGGTGGTCAGCGGGATCATTTTGTTGATATCGGCGCGGTATCGCTCGCCGCGACGGCTGCGAATGCGTTCATACGCTGCAATTGCCGCGTGTCCACCGTCGAAAGGCAAAAGCGGGAACATATTGAATACACCAACAAAGACATTGACACTTGCCAAAAGGAGTAAGACAGCCTTCAGGCCCTCGTCTTTCCCTAGTTGCCCGCCTATTTGACTAGCCCCCACCACGGTGGTGGGTCGCGTCGCCAAATTTTCACCCGAGTCACGTAGTGCCCGCACCGAGTTCATAGGGTTCAATGCGCCAACAACACCTTTCACCGAGTTGCCTGCGGTGCGCACTACGTCGCCAACTCCGTACACAAAACTCTTGGTGAGCGACTGCTTCACAAAGCCTGTTGAACTTGTTGCAATGCCGAGATACGCAATATTGGCATCCATCGGATTGCTCGCCAACGTTGTTGTTAAAATTTCTTGTACTCCATTGCGTTGTACAACCACCTCGACTGCGTTACCAGGAGCTTGCTCAACAATGGCTTCCACGAGTTCGTTGCGGGTTGTTACTTTGTCTTTACCAAGTGCAACAACAATGTCGCCTTCGCGAATACCAGCCAGCGCTGCAGGAGAACCTGCTTCTGGCGCACGCACCACGGCCACGCTGCCGGTGTCGTCGTAACGACCCGCAAAGCCATAGACCCCAATAAATAGCGCAAGCGCGATGAGCATATGCATTAAGGAACCAGCGGTAATAACCAGAAGCTGGCGCGGGAAACTCTTATTGCGATATGCGCGCGCCTCATCTTCGGGTTCCACTTCATCGAGCCCATTCATTCCAATAATCCGCACGAATGCACCTAACGGAATGGCACGAAAGCCGTATTCCACTTCACCTTTATGACGGCTCCAGAGCCTGGGTCCGAAACCCATGAAAAATTGAGTGGCCTTCATTCCTGTACGGCGAGCCGTGACGAAATGGCCTACTTCATGTAAGAAAATAGATACGAGAAGACCCGCGACAAATACCAATGTCCATACATTTTTGAGCCCTAGCCAAACAAGTAACGCACCAATGACAAGTGCCGACAACACCGCACGTGAAGTTGACGGCGCATCGGGTGATTCTTCTACCCCACCACCCACAACTGCCTCTTGGCGTATCCGTTCGTACATTGAAGTCATTGTGCAAGCCATTTCTTCGCAGCCTCACGGCCACGTGCATCGGCATTCAAAATATCTTCGATACAAGATGGAGTTTCAGCAGAATATTTTTGCATCACGGCGTCAACGGTATCGGCAATTGCCAGCCACGAAATGCTTCCTGCAAGAAATGCTTCTACCGCTACTTCATTTGCCGCACTCATAAATGCAGGCGCCGTACCGCCCATGCGACCAACTTCATAAGCAATTGCCAAACAGCGAAATGTGGTGACATCGGGCTCGCTGAATGTGAGTTCTTTCACATCACGCCACGAAATTGCTCCGAATGCATTGGGGCTGCGATGTGGGTAGCCAAGGGCGTAACTAATGGGAAGACGCATGTCGGGCATAGACAGTTGAGCAACGGTGGAACCATCGGTGAACTCCACCATGGAATGCACAACCGACTGTGGATGAACCACTACATCGATGTCGTCATAACTTGTTCCAAATAGTTCGTGGGCTTCGATGACTTCAAGACCCTTATTCATGAGCGTGGAGGAATCGACAGTAATTTTTGGACCCATGCTCCATGTTGGGTGCGCAAGTGCATTCGCCACAGTTACTTCAGCTAACTCAGCACGTGTCTTTCCGCGAAACGGGCCACCACTAGCGGTGAGCACCAACCGTTGCACTTCTCTTTGTGTATCTTCACTAGACCTCAGGCACTGGTGAATTGCACAGTGTTCACTGTCTACAGGAACAATGAGCGCCCCCGGGGTGCGTCGCAATGGTTGCACAATAGGACCAGCCGCAATGAGGCTTTCTTTATTAGCAAGAGCCAAACGCTTTCCAGCGCGCAAAGCTTCAAGCGTTACGGGTAAACCTGCGAAACCCACCACAGCATTCACCACAACGTCGGCAACTTCTACAACGTCGGTCAACGAAGTTGTAACGTGCGCAAAAGGAAGAGCAGCAGCAACTTGTTGGCACAGCTCTTCGCGACTCACCACCACAATTTCAGGACGAAACTCCTGTGCTTGCTCGATGAGTTGAGCAATAGATGAACCTGCCGCTAGCGCACTGACGCGAAAATGATTTGGGTCGGCACGAATAACATCGAGCGTTTGCGTTCCAATTGAGCCAGTAGAACCGGCTATTGCAACGCGAACAGGCGTTATTTTATCCAAGGCTGAATCACCAGCATGAGGTAGTACGCCCCAGGAAGAACAAACAAGAATCCGTCAAACCTGTCGAGCATTCCACCATGACCGCGAACAATGGTGCCGAAGTCTTTGATGTCGAGGTTGCGCTTGAACATGCTCTCTACAAGATCGCCCAACGGCGCAAGCACCGAGATAACCAGTGCCATGAGCAACCACTCACTTGCCCTGTTCCAAGTACCGCTTTGCACACCGATGAGTAGAACTGCACCAAATGTTCCTACTGTTCCGCCAATGAGACCTTCCACCGATTTTGATGGGCTGATCCATTCGCGCAGTGGCGTGCGACCCGTTGCTGACCCAACGAATAATGCCATCACGTCGTTCGCTACAACACCCGCCGCAACGATGAACAAAGTGTCGGTTCCTACATTGAATC